>JASFHJ010000037.1:0-9056 GCA_050123255.1 Dehalococcoidia bacterium | reverse complement strand
GTAAAATTGACACTTTCCCGGCCCGGCAATATAATAACGCTATGAAAAAATACCGAATTGCCGTACTTACCGGGGGCGGTGACTGCGCCGGACTCAACCCGGCTTTGAAATGGGTTGTCAAAACCGCCATGGACGAACGACTGGAGGAAGAAAGGGGTATCCGTTACGAGGTGGTGGGGATTCGTGACGGCTGGAAGGGACTGGTGAATCTCGATCCCATGCACCCCGATACGGACCAGGGGTGGATAGTGCCGCTTAATTCCGATATAGTCAGGACCTGGGACAGATACGGCGGTACCATGCTGGGCACTTCCCGCCTCAGCCCATTCGACCCGAAAAAGGACTGCTCGGATGTCGTCATCGAAAACATCAAGCATCGCGGAATTGATGCCGTGGTGGCTATCGGCGGCGACGGCACCCTGGCCATCGCTACCCGTTTTGCCCGGGAAGGCATCAATATCGTGGGCATACCCAAAACCATCGACATGGATCTCCCGGAAACGGAATACACTTTGGGTTACGACACCGCCCTGAACGTTATCGTGGAAGAGGTCGACCGCCTGAGAACCACCGCCGGCTCTCATAAAAGAATGTTCGTGATAGAAACCATGGGCCGGACAGCCGGCTGGCTGGCTCTACGGGGCGGCGAAGCGTGCGGCGCTTATATCATCCTCATTCCCGAATATGATTTTTCAATCGACAGGGTCAACGATCTGGTGATGGACGGCCGGCGTTCCGGCGCCCGGTATGAAATCATCATTGTTGCCGAGGGAGCCAAACAAATCGGCGGGGAGGAAATAGTCAAGAAAGAAGGCGTCGATAGCTTCGGGCACAAGGCCCTCGGGGGCATCGGTCAGTACGTAGCGGAACAGATTGAACGGGGTACCGGACTGGAAACGCGCAGCGTAATACTGAGTCACCTGCAGCGGGGCGGGGCCCCCAGCGCCTACGACCGCCGCATGGGCAGGTATTACGGCATCGCCGCCATCGACCTCGTATCTAAAGAGGACTACGGGAACATGGTCTGCCTCCAGGGAGGCGAGATAACCGCCACGTCTCTGGAGAACATATACGGAAAGCTAAAACTGGTAAATCCGGACGTAGAGTACGATAAAGACAGATACAACGGACGCCGCACTATTATCAATTGAGAGGGGAACGATGAATAATCAAACAAACACAAATATTGACGCACTGGTCAAGACCGCGGTTTTCAGCACCGACAGCACCGAGAAAAAAGAGGCCCGGGGAAAAATCCGCCAATTGGCCGCTTCGCAGGGGATTATTCCGGCCAGCATCCAGGGGCTGTACGAAGCTTCCGGCAAAGGACTATATAAGGATATAACCGTTCCCGCCATCAACATCCGGGGAATCGCCTACGATACCGCCCGGGCTGTTTTCCGGGCGGCCATGAAGGACGATGTCGGCGCCCTGATATTTGAAATCGCACGGTCGGAGATAGGCTATACCGACCAGTCACCCGAAGAATACACCACCAGCGTCCTGGCCGCCGCCATACGTGAAGGCTACCGGGGCCCCGTCTTCATCCAAGGCGACCATTTCCAGGTAAACAGGAAGAAATACGGCGAAGACCCGGCGGCCGAAACCACCGCCATGAAAACGCTGATAAAGGATGCTATCGACGCCGGCTTCTATAACATCGATATCGACGCTTCCACGCTGGTAGATATCGAAAAGACCGACCTGGTGGAACAGCAGGATGCGAACTCGAAGATAACCGCCGAACTGACCGGATATATCCGGGAAATCGAACCCGAGGGCGTAACGGTATCGGTGGGGGGAGAAATCGGTGAAATCGGCAAGGGCAACAGCACCGTCGCCGACCTCAGGGCATTCATGGAAGGCTACCGGAACTACCTCGGCAGCGGTGTTACGGGTATTTCCAAGATAAGCGTTCAGACCGGCACTTCTCACGGGGGCGTCGTCCTCCCCGACGGTTCCATCGCCCAGGTGAAAATAGATTTCGATGTTCTTAAAGAGCTTTCACTGATTGCCAAGAAGGAATACAACATGGGCGGGGCGGTACAGCACGGGGCATCTACCCTGCCGGACGAAGCCTTCGATATGTTCACAAAATCCGATACTCTTGAGGTCCATCTGGCTACCGGTTTCCAGAATATCATCTATGACAGCAAGGAATTCCCCGATGACCTGCGCCAGGAAATATACGCCCATCTGGCGGTGAAATACAACGACGAGAGAAAAGAAGGCGAAACGGACGAGCAGTTCTATTATAAAACCCGGAAAAAGGCTTTAGGGGATTACAAGAAGGAGCTATGGAATCTCCCCGATTCGATACTTGGCAAGATAATGACGGAACTGGAAAACCGCTTCACGATGATGTTCCACAAACTGAACGCGGTTAATACCACCGCTCTCGTGGAGAAGTACGTGAAGTATTCCTGAAGTATTTACCGGGATACTTCAGGAAATGAAAAAAGAAAGCTGGATACTCCTAAAGCGGAAAATACCCAGCTTAATTTCAATATAATAAATCCCTGAAATAAAAAAACCGGCTTAACTCTTACCGATTCTAAACATCTTGGTGCCGCAGGACGGGCATACACCCTGCGTTGCCGGCTTGCCGTTTTTCATGGTGATGGATTTAGGATCCTTCATCTCCTTCTTGGCACGGCACTTCACACAATATGCTTGCATTGTCTCCTCCTTCCTTACGTGGTATTTGCTATACACAATAAACTATTGTCACGCTCATGTCAAGGGCAAAACAGGCTCAAAACCGACTTTTTTAGTCTCAGCCACATAATTTACCGGAAAATTCACGTAAATTTAACAAAAAGCCGGGCGAAATACCCGTTTTCGCAGACGCGGCTACACTTAAGAAAAAGCATATGCTATACTTTTATCAAAGGGAGAAAGAGGGTAATAATCATGGCGAAAACCAGGGTCGGGATTATCAACGTTACCGGTTACGCCGGGGTGGAGCTGGCGCGTTTGCTTTCGCTGCATCCGGAAGTAGCCTTGACCTCCGTCACCGGGCGCAGTAACGCCGGGAAGAAATTAGGTGAGGTTTTCCCCCACCTGAGTAACATCGACCTGACCATCACCTCCGGCCTCGGGGATGTCGACTTTGTTTTTTCCGCCATGCCTCATAAGGAGAGCGCCGCGGAAATAATCCCGCTATTCCAGAACAATGTCAAGGTTGTGGATATCAGCGCCGATTTCCGACTTAAATCCCCGGAGAGCTACCCCTTATGGTATGATTTCCAGCATCCGATGCCACGTATGCTGGAAGAAGCGGTGTACGGCCTGCCGGAGTTATACCGCGACCAGATCAAGACCGCCAGACTGGTAGCCAATCCAGGCTGTTATCCCACCGGTGCTATCCTGGCGATCGCCCCGGCGGTAAAAGCGGAGCTGATTACACCGGACATCATATTCGATAGTAAATCCGGGCTCTCCGGCGCCGGACGGACCCTCAAACTCAATACGCATTACTGCGAGGCTAACGAAGATACCTCGGCGTACGCACTGGAGGGCCACCGCCACCTGCCGGAAATCATCCAGGAAATCGACGCCCTCAACAAGAACCAGACTTACTCCGTTTCCTTCGTTCCCCACCTGGTGCCGATGACCCGCGGCATACTGACTACGGCCTACGCCACCCTGGCACCGGGCAAGATAGCCGGGGGGAAAACCGGCGAGGAAGAGCTTTACCGGTGTTACCGCGATTTTTACCAGGACGAACCCTACGTGAAAGTGGTGGAGTCGCCGCCGCATACCAAGCACGCCTCCGGCAGCAACTATTGCCTGGTTCACCCCACTATCGAACGCCGCACCGGACGCCTTATAGTGATAAGCTGTATCGACAACCTGATGAAGGGAGCCGCCGGGCAGGCCGTGCAGAACATGAACCTGATGCTGGAATTCCCGGAAACGACCGGTCTGGAATCGCCGGCAATATATCCCTGAGGATACCACATGGTAAAGTACACACATCTGAAACCCGGTGAAGACGTACCGACACCCTCCGGGTACTACACCCCCGGGAAGGAACGCCGGTTGGACTTTAACGGACGGGAGGTCCTGTATATTATCCGGGACGCCGTGGTGGATTCCTCCTGCTGCGGTACCGCCGATTTCTCTTCGGCGCTGGTGCCCGGCTACATCGTCACCCTGGATTCGGGCAAAAAAAGGGGCAGCGCAAAAATATCCGACGTAGAGCCCGTGAGTGGTCGGGCGGCGCGTAAGAAAATCAGGGAAATCCTTCAGCAGACCGAGAACGTTTCCCAGGTGGAATTCTGGTAGTCAGGCCGGATCAGCCGCGGTTTCCTCCGCAACTTTCTCTTTATAGGCACCCCTCAACCGGGGGATAACCTCTCCCGGGCCGTCGCTCTGAAATAATGAACTACCATCCTGCGCAATTATCGAAGTAACCGGCATTATCTCCATAGTTGAAGCGGTCAGGAAAGCCTGCCGGAAACGGGGTAAATCAGCCGGGGGTATATTCTCCTCGATTACCCGGATTCCCAACTCAGCGGCAATTTCTATCACGACATTGCGGGTGATTCCCGGTAAGATGCCGCTATCCAGCGGCGGCGTTACCAGACCCGAACCGACGAAAAAGATATTGGAAGTGCTGCCCTCGGTAATGCAGCCGTCTTCGTTCAGCAACAACGCCTCATCGAGCCCGTTTTCCACCGCCTCCCGGCGGGCAAGGATATTCACCAGGTAATTGGTCGATTTAATATTACTCAGCGAGGAAGACCGGGAGCGCCGGCACGACGATATTCCAACTTTATAACCCCGCCGGTATACCCCGGGAGAAAGCGGCTGGTATTCCCGCGCGGTGATGACAACAACAGGTTCTCCGGCCGGTTCCCGCCAGGGCAGCGTATCCGTGTCGCCGTGAGAAACGGTCAGCCGGATGCGGGCGCTCTGTAACTCGTTGGCGGCCAGTGTTTCCCGGCAGGCCTGCTCCAGGTCGATTCCCGCCAGGTTCAAACCGATGGTTTCCGCCGATTTGCGAAGTCGTTCCAGGTGTTTTTCCAGCAGAAATATCCTGCCGCCGTAAGCGCGCATCGTCTCGAAAAGTCCGTATCCGTAAAGAAAACTGTGGTCAAAGACGGAAATCCTGGCTTCCGGCCGGGGTATAATCTTACCGTTCAGATAAATCATTTCCTTCATACTCGTTACTCCGGTTCCACGGTCATATCGAGGAAATTTCTCAATATATCATGTCCGGCGGGGGTGAGGATGGATTCCGGGTGAAACTGGATTCCTTCGACTTTATCGCGGCGGTTCCTTACCGCCATGACCACGCCGTCTTCGGTTTTCGCCGAGACTTCCAGCGCCGGAGGTACCGAAGCGGCTTCGATTACCAGCGAGTGATAACGCGCCCCGGTCAGCGGCGACGGGATACCCCGGAAAATCGTTTCTCCGTCATGGGTAATCACGGAATCTTTACCGTGCATCGGCAGTTTCGCCCGGCCGACGGTACCACCGTAAACGTAACCGATACACTGGTGACCCAGGCATACGCCGAGAATCGGGATGCGGCGTCGAAAACGCCGGATAACGTCATTGGAGATACCGGCTTCCAGCGGCGTGCAGGGCCCCGGAGATATCACGATATGACTCGGCTGCATCGATGCTATTTCCTCCGGGGTGATGGCATCGTTACGATATACCTCCGGCTCCTGCCCCAACTCCCCGAGGTACTGCACCAGGTTGTAGGCAAACGAATCGTAGTTGTCGATTACCAGTATCACGTTACTATCTCCACATCGGCTTCGGGCGACTGCTGTAAAGCCAGAATCATGGCTTTCCCCTTATCGAGCGTTTCGATATATTCGCTTTCGGGATCGGAATCATAGGTAATGGCACCGCCCACCTGAAAATACACCCGGTTGTCTTTCACCAGAATCGTCCGGATAACGATATCCAGATCCATGTCCCCGTTAAAGCCGATGTATCCCAGAGACCCGGTATAGACGCTGCGGCGGGTCGGCTCCAGCTCATCGATTATTTCCATGGAACGCACCTTGGGCGCCCCGGTGATGGAGCCGCCGGGGAAGGTAGCTTTCAGTAAATCGACGATATTCTTGCCTGTATCCAGCTGCCCGACGACCGTCGAGGTCAGGTGGTAGACGGTCGGATACGTCTCCAGGATAGCCAACTCGGTAACCTCGACCGAGCCGTACCGGCAGACATGCCCGATATCGTTACGCTCCAGGTCGACAATCATCACGTTTTCAGCCCGGTCTTTAGCGCTGGCGAGCAAAGTCTCCGCCAGCTCTTTATCCTCTTCCGCCGTTTTGCCCCGCGGCCTGGTACCCTTGATGGGACGCGTTTCCACGCGGTTGCCGGTAAGCTTGAGAAACCTTTCCGGAGAGGCGCCCACGACGCTGACGTCCTCAAACCCGAAGTAATTGGCGAACGGCGCCGGGTTGATTTTTCGCAGGCGCTTGTACAGTTCGTACGGGGGTATCCCGATTTCCGTTTCGAGCCGCTGCGAAAGATTCACCTGGAAGATATCCCCGGCGCAGATATACTCCCGGGCGGTTTCCACCGCTTTCAGGTAGGCTTCGTGCGAAAAATTGGATTTGAGTACGACCTTTTCCGGCGTCTGAAATTCATCGTGCGTAAGGGGCGGAGGGCTCAGCAAGACCCGGCTCTTTATTTCCCGCAGCCTTTCTTCAGCCCGGATAAGCCGTTTTTCTTCCTTGAACTCGGGAAAGCCGGAAGAAATGGCGTATGTCCTGCCTTCCAGATGGTCGAAAGCCACGATGGCATCGTAGAATCCCAGGTAGCATTCCGGCAAATGTAAATCATCGACGGCGGTCGCCGGCAGGCGTTCGATGAAATGGCACAAATCATAGCTGAAATAGCCCACCGCCCCACCGATAAACGGTACCGGAGGGTTCTCGCAGTCGAGTGAAAATACAGCCAGAAACCAGCCCAGGATATCAAAGGGATTGCCCCGCCTTTTCTCTTCACGCCCTTCTCTTATCTGGGTGATTTCATCACCCCGGCTTTTTACCACCAGGAACGGGTCGCTGCCCATGAAGGAATAACGCCCCAGCTTACCGGGGTCCATGCCGCTGTCCAGGAAAAAGCTGTAAGGACGATGTGCGAAAGCCTCGAAGCACCAGGCGGGTTCCGGCGCCATGAAAATTTCCTCTATCAGCGGGGAACGGGCGGTTATATCAATTTCGGTCATATTAAAGTAAATTATATACCGAATGTCACGGATTATTAAACCGGATTGCCGGAGTTAAATTGTAAAATATCAGCTTATCTTTTATTATAAAAATGTCATACGCTCATGGTGAAAAACGATTCTTCCGATATCATTACATTCCTGGGGACAGCCGGCGCCCGGTTCATGGTAATCCGGCAGCTGGCGGCCTCGGGCGGTATCTGGCTGAACCTGCACGGCACCGAGATACTACTCGACCCCGGTCCCGGGTGCATCGTGCAGACCAACAAGCGCAAGCTGAACGCGGAAAAGCTCAGCGCTATCGTGGTATCCCATCGCCACCTGGACCACTCCGCCGATGTCAACGTGATGGTGGAAGCGATGACCAACGGAGGTTTCAACCGTCACGGCCGGTTGATGGCCCCGTCCGACGCTTTCCAGCCCGAGTCTATTATTTTCAACTACCTCAGGGAAGCCATCGAAGGTATTACCGTGCTCGAGGAAGGAGAGTCCTATCAGGTCGGCAATGTTTCCATTACTACCCCCGTCCGGCACGAACACCCGGTCGAAACCTACGGAATGGTATTCAGGACCCCGGAGCACTCTTTCAGCTATATCGCCGATACGAATTACTTCGAAGGACTTGGTCAACATTATGTAAATGACATGATTATCGTCAACATGGTGCTGACCCGGCCGCGCCCGCCCATCCAGCATCTTTCCATTCCCGATGTCGAGAGAATTATCCGGGAGATTCAACCGGAGGTAACCATACTGACTCATTTCGGGATGCACGTCTGGCAGGAAAAGCCCTGGAAAATCGCCGAGGACCTGTCCCGGAAAACCGGCCGGAGAGTAATCGCCGCCCGGGACGGCATGAAGTTCGACCTGGCACAACTCGATGCGGTCACCAGGGGGAGTAAGGCAGATGAATAGCTCTTTATGGAAACCCTGGCTCATCGCCACTTTTTCCGTGGCGGTCGCTGGTCTGGTTATCCGGGCAATCTGGCAAGTCGTGGTGATCCCCACCGCCGACACAATGGTCATTTTCATACCGCTGGTTCTGGCTCTGGTCGGCGTCGACCTGCTGGTGGTATATATCGTCCTGAAACCGGAGCGCCTGACCAGTCTCTTTTCACTTATATTGATATCCGTGGCTCTGACCGCGGGACTTATTGCCGGGGTTACCCACTTCGTCAATTTCATCATCTCGCCGCTGGCAGCCCCTTTCTGGAGCAAAGTCGTCAGTTCCTGTATACTGGCATCGAGCCTCAGCGCCTACTTCTTCATCCTGTGGTTTTTCTGGTCGCTGAGGCAAAAGAGGCAAAGCGATGGATAGCGAAAGATTCGAGCAGCTGGTAATCCGGGCTATCGAAAGTCTGCCCGATGAATTCCACGAAAGGCTGGACAACATCGATATTGTCATTGCGGACATGCCCTCGCCCGAACAGATGAAAGCGCTGGACCGGAAACGTGGTGAAACCCTGCTGGGGCTGTACGAAGGCGTTCCGCTGACCCACCGCCATCACGGTTACGGCATGGTGGCGCCGGATAAGATAACCATTTTCCAGAAACCGATCGAAGCCGCCTGCCGCAGCGACGCCCGGATTGTCAGCGAAGTAAGGCGAGTCGTCCTCCACGAAATAGCTCATCACTTCGGTATCGACGACGACCGGCTGAACGAACTGGGCATGTAACCGGCGAAAGCTAATCCCGGTTCTGGAGATTCTTGACCATGTAATCGCCTACAAGTGAATAACCGAAATCGTTGCGGTAATATTCACGGGCGCCGACACCGCTGAGGATGATCATGCGGTCGACGTGGAACTCGTTGAGAGCGATATCCTCGGCTTTAAGCAGTAAAGCCCGCCCC
>JASFHJ010000036.1:0-9240 GCA_050123255.1 Dehalococcoidia bacterium | reverse complement strand
GCACCGGACTGAATATCCGGCATGTAAAAGCCAGCGTAAGAGAGGACAATGGCAAGATCCACCTGGTGGTCGGAATGGCCTTTCAGCAGAGTCGATGACGACCTGACGATACTCGACATCGTGGGTTCCGGTACGGTCGACTTCAAACTTGCCGGGCTACTCTGGCTGATGATGGAACACCGGGCTTCGGCGCTGGTGGCGGCCGGTCCCATATGGGCGGGAAAAACCACCATATTAAACGCTTTACTGGACTTTTTACCACCCGGAATCAAGCAAGTCTCCCTGCGCGGTTATGACGAGGATTTCAAGTTTTCCGGTAATTACATCCCGGAAAAAACCTATCTCGTCTCTGAGGAAATAAGCAATCATCACTACGAGTATCTGTGGGGATATCAGGTTGCCAAGGCGTTCGAGATGATTCCCAGGGGTTACGCCTTCGGAAGCACCATGCATGCCCGTGATATCAGGGAAGTGGCGTACCTCCTGCACGGAATACTCAGAGTGCCTTTAAAGCTGATTGCCGGACTTGGCGTGGTTGTAACGCTCCAGGCGATGAACGGCCGGACTATCTATGACGAACCCATCCGTCGCGTGGATACCGTGAGTATATTGAGTCTGGGGGACAACGGGCTGGTGGCGCAGACCCTGGCGGCGCGTGAAATAACCGATGAGGAGTTTATCTATCCCTCGGAGAAGGCTTTACATAAAGCTCTCTCCGAAAAGTTCGCCGTGGCCTACGACGATGTGTTTTCCGAAATAGCGCGGCGCGAAGCTTTTTTAAGAGAGCTTCCCGATAAGGGAATATCATCCCGGGATGAAGTGAGACAGGCTATACTGGACTACTACCGGTCGCACCTGGACGGCTATGGATCTCAATAGTGCGGTGGGGCAGGGATTACCGGCGGGGAACCGGTTTGGGTATTATGCCATTGGGGTCGAATGCTGCGTTAACCTTCGCCGCCCACTCCAGGTAGTTGGATATTTTTGGTCCGACAACCTCGGGGGGTAAGCCCATCGGAACGGCGAAACTGCCCTCCAGAGCCCTCATGTTCGTCTGTTGTCGCCATTCGGCGGCGGCTTCGGCTGCCCCCGGGGCTTCGGTCGCCCGGTAGAATATCTCCGATTTACCCAGATGGCCCTGCTCGACACCCCAGCCGAAGCATCCGTAAAAGGCGGCGCCGTCGTCCACTGCCAGTCCCTTTTCTATCGCTCCGCCTTTTCTCTGCCCGGCTTCCTGGAGCCATCGCATGGTCAGGTCTCTCTGGCCCATTATGGCGAAACCGCCCCAGCTGGCTTTCCCGAAACGAAAAGTCTCTCTGATTGAGGCACTCACGCGTATGCACTGGCACAATAGTTTCCCGGCAATCCCGGGGTCCTCCACCGGTTTCAGGGACTCGCCCTCGGTCTCGCTTAAAATTTGCTCCAGAACCTTTCGATTATACGCGAATTCATCCGCCGAGTTCGCGGCTATTATCAGTAAAAAGCCGGGACCTTTTACCAGATTTCTCAGCTTTTCAAAGGTTGCCACGTCCTCTTCATTGCTGCTGGTTATATTCGAGGATACCATTGCCATGTTGAAGCACATCAGCTCGTAGGATATTTCACTCTCACCGATTTTTAGTTCGGCTTCGTACATCTTCTCCGCCGAAGGGAAGCTGTAATACCTCGCCATCAGATTGGCCGGTATTTCGCTCAAGGTGTATTCCGGTGAATTTCCCTGTACCGGAAATCGTCCGGGACCCGGCCAGGGATACACTTTCTGCGCGGCTTTGGTAAATACGCCGGGCGTTACCCCCGGCGGCACGGTGCCGCTTATCATGGCTCTCAGCGAAGGACCCGGTCCGTCGCCGCAGAACCATTCGCCGGATGATCCCAGTGAACCAAGCCTGATAACCTCTCCTTCGGGGGTTACCCATTCCACCGCCAGATAGTTACGGTCGTCACCGCCCGTGGTCTGGTCCATGTGGCCATGCCCTTTGAGGATAGCCGAACCGTTTGACCCCGCTCCCTTGATGTTACAATTCAAGCCCCTTTTCATTAGCTCGGCCTGGAGCTGAGAATTGATGACGTAAGGCTCGACGACGGCGTACATATTCTTTTCGTTGATTTCAATGATGCGGTTCATCCTTCTCAGGTCCATGAGGATAGTGTTTTCGGGGTACATGGCGCCCCAGCCCGATGATACCGCCCCGAAGTTCAGTTTGTGTTTATTGCACAGCTTGACCACCGCCTGGACTTCGGCGGTATTCGCCGGAAGAACAACGGCTCCGTAATCCGTACCGTAATAAGCCGGCATTATTACCGGATCATTACAGATGTTCTCTTTTCCGACCACGTTTTCGAATTCCCGGTATACTTCTTTACTAATGGCCATAATTTCACTCTCCCGTAATCATTCGTCCCGGAGAAACGTCGTTAAAAGCAGATTTTACCCGGATTCATCACGTTGTTCGGGTCCAGTACCTTCTTAAATTTGTGTAAAGCCGTAACGGTTGCCCTGTCCCGGTTGAGGATAACGCCGGCGCTCTCGCCGTATGGCCTTGAGAAGAAAGCTCCGTGTGCCATCAGCGCTTTAGTGGCTTTTGCAGCCAGGTTTCTGATACGTTCTGCCTCGACCCGGTTTTTAGGATTATAGAATAGATTGAATTCGCAATGACAGCTGGTGCCCTGGACTATCGGCTGGATGTAAGTTCCCATATCGGAAGCGGGGTAACCGGCTGCATCCGCCAGATCACTCATTAACCCGGTTAGTTCCTTAAGTTTGTCGTTGACGGTGATAAAGAAAATATCCTCGCAGGCGCCTTTATAACGAATTTTCCAGTAGGGCTCCGCGGCAGGCTGCTGAATCCTTTTCAGTAATTCGTTCGCCGAAACACCGCCGGTTTCTTTCACGGCATTAACTCCGTATTGCTGGTTCATCGCGGAGATATCTTTTATCTGGTAACTTACCCGCTCTTCAGGGAAATAATCGTATCCGGCCAGGTTATAGAAGAGTATCCAGGTGGGTAAAGCATCTTTAGTAGCTTCATAGTCCCCGGGCCATTTACCGGCCATAATCGCCGCAAGAGTGGTTCGGTTTAATATAAAGCACTCGTTGGGTAATCTCCGCCTCATCAGCCGGGCGGTTAAATCGAGCAGTGTGATCAGGTCTTCGGAGCCGACCAAAAAGGGTTCTTCAATACGGGGTAGCAACTCACACCGGAAAGACGCCCAGGTGACGATTCCCATGGTACCCTGGGCTCCCTGGACGATTCTGTGCCAGGCGATAGTACCGGGTCCGTAAGGAGCTTTTTGCACAGCGCCGGCCGCCCACTGTTCCTTGATGGTCCCCGGACCGGCTGCCTGGCCGGTTCTGAAATCGTCGCCGGTTCCGAAGACAACCTCGACACACGCCAGGGGATCGGAAATATCCCACTGGTACTTGGGCATGGTCACCGGCTCTCTCTCCAGCATGCTGCCGACCACCGATTTCGTTCTCCTAGGCAACAGCGGCATATTAAGCCTTATACCTTCTTTGTTCACTGCCGGAATAAGCTCCCCGAAAGTGACTCCCGGTTCAGCCATGGCTACCCGGTGATACCGGTCAACCCGGATAATTTTATTCATGTTTCTTAAGTCAACGATGATGGCCCCGCCGATTCCGGGCACCGTGTCTCCCCGGAAATGGGGAGGCCCGGAGCTGACCGCAACGAGGGGAGTCCGGGTATCGTTAGCCAGTTTTACCAATTTTTGTACAGCGGCCGTATTTTTCGGCTTAACGACACATGCGGGTTTTACGGGATTTACAAAGCTTATATCCCGTGAGTACTCCTCAAGAACAGGCTGTTTATCGATGACATTACCGGTTCCAACAATCTTCGCCAGCTTTTCTTTCGGAATCATATCCTGCCTCCCTCGCGTGTGCGTATTTAATATACTAATCTTACCACCGGATGATAATCAAGTTTATAATTTATAACAAATTCTCATTAAGAAATCAAGGGCATCCCGTGAACCGTCGCTAACCGGATAATAGACAGCTACGGCTATTAGAATAGCCCTTTCCCGGGCGAAAAATCGTTTCGGGGCTATTGACAATTCCATTCAGTCGTGGTATGTTATAAATATACAACGTTATATATTTATAACATTTATCGGAGGTCGTGTATGAAGATGAAATGGGTTATGATTGCTTATGCCCTGGTAAGCATACCGGCGTTGATGATACTGGTCTCCAGAGAGAATGTCTACGTGGTGATAGCGCTTCTATTCGGTATGCTGGGACATCGCGAATTCTGGTCGCTTATAAGATACCGGCGGCTGCCGGTTATCGACGAACGAATCAGGGAAAACCTCACCGGTGCGATGCGGCTTACCGGAATATTTTTCTTCATTGTCGGTATTATTCTGGTACTGCTGCTTAGATTCAACGTTTTCCAAGATGCCCCTACGGGACTGATTATCAGCGGGAAGCTGGTGGTTGTGGGTTTCGTCTATCTGCTCAGCTATCACTACTATGACCGCGTCCGCCCCAACCTCGGAGAGGCGGCCATGCGCTGGCTTAAAGTATGCCTGATAACCGCCGGGGTATCTCTGAGCACCATCGCATTAGCGATAGTGCTGCATAATCTTGTCAGTGCCTGGTTGGGCTTCGAAGAAGCTATCTTCTTCGTACTGGGGTTGTTTGCGGCTCCGGCAGTATTGCTAGTCAGCCTCCTGGGAGGCCTGGCCGTTTTTCTTAAGGGACTCTGGGTGAGTTTTCAGGGTATCGAACCGGCATGAAAACCAGGATGAAGGAATACCGCGCCCGGCTCGGTCTTACCCAGGAAAAGCTCGCGGAAATCGTAGGGGTACGACGCGAGACGATTATTTTCCTGGAGAAGGGCAAGTACAATCCTTCGCTGAGGCTGGCTTATAACATCGGCCGGGCGCTCGGAGCCAGCATTGAAGACTTATTTATTATGGATGGTGACTAGTTTTACGGCTGGTATTTACCTGAATTGTCAATGCACGCTTAAAAAAGGTTAAGGAATTAACTCTTCCTCGATTGTGTGTCCAGCCAGCTTATAATAATTTCGAGAGTTTCGGTGTCCAGCACGGTACCGGCCGCATTATAGCCCGGACTGGACGGGTTTATATCTTCCCTGGCTTTTGTTTCGTGTTTTAAAACGTGATTGGCGTTATCCGGATAGGCGAAGGTGATGGTGTCCTTTCCTTCTGCCGCCGCCTCGAGTCTGGTGCCGTCGGTCTGCCAGTCCACCTGGATGTCCTTTTTACCGATGATTATCAGCATCGGCTCGTCTATGCTCTTCAGGTCGGGGGCAATATCCACCGTCCATACTTCCTGTGTAAAAGGCATATTTGCCGGGCTTACCAGGCTGAGCAGGAACTGCTTGATGCCTTCCGGGAGGGATTCGTCCGGCTCCATAGTCCCGTTTTTCACAAAGTCGCTGATTGCCTGGTCGTACCACGCCATAATGTCATCAGTGCCCGGGACTCCGGCCAGCTGAGCTGCGATTTGCGCTCTCGCCAGGTCGCCCATGGACTGTCCGGGAGTTCCGGTAAGTATCAACCCGGCCAGCTTTTTTTCCCCCGCCTGTAGCTGGAAGTTGACAGCGTGAAGCGTTCCCTCGCTGTTGGCCAGTGCGAATATCTTGTCGCTATCGACATCATCTCGTTCGCGGAGTATGTCAACCGCGCTCTGAAGTTCTTCGAGATGACTCTGCATGCTTATCTTCCCCGTCAGCAGGGGAAGGTTTTCACCGGCGTGCTCACCGGTGAAACGTTTATCGTAACGGAGCGTCACGTATCCCTGTCGTGCCAGTTCTTCGGCGAGTAATTTCGCACTCCCGTTGGTGCCGGGGAGTAGAGGCGAATTCCAATCGCGGTCGGTCGGCCCGCTTCCCGCGACGAAAACGACCGCCGGGTGTCCCTGCCCGCTTTCGGGACGTGTAATCGTGGCGTAGACCGTGGTCTCCCCGATGTTCCAGCTTGTTTCCTCGGATACCGTCTCGTATTCGGTTGGTCCGGATTCCCCGCAGCCCGGTAATATCACGGTTATCAACATCAGGATACCTCCCAATATTATTAACTTCCTGATCACTTTGTTCCTCCTGTTGATGCTATTAATGATGTGACGCTCTGGTACCGACAGGGCGGGCGTCCGGGTCTTTTTTCCAGACGAAGTACGAATATGCGTACAGGAAAACCAGGGCGGCAGCGCCGGTGATGCCCCACGCGTAAAACGCCCATTTTTCCTGGAAAGGCGCTACGATAACCAGCGCCAGCCCGAAAATTACGAATACCCAGCCCCCCAGACGGTGAGTTTTATTCCATGATTCTTCGCTGGAAAGCGTCCACGGCGAGCGTATGCCCACGAACCACGTCGAGCGCAGCTTACCCAGGTAATTTCCGATGAGCACCAGTAAGAAGCCGATAATCATCGGTACCATGATGTTCATATTGACCTCGGTGCCGATTGCCCAGAGAAACGTTACCACATGAATGGCGGCAAGAACGGTGATGATTACCGTCCTGATAATCAGGTACTTGCTCCAGAAGCGTTCGTAGTTCCTCTTTCTGGGGTCTATCCGGGGCATGATGAAAAAGAGTGTGTAGATCCCTGCTGCGATTACGGGTGGCCCGAAAAGTCCCCAGACCTTACCCGCGTAGTTGTCCGGCTCTCCCGACAGGCCCCAGTGTATCGGTATCCTGTCCGGGGCATCCGGCCAGGCGATTACAGCCAGGACGAACATCGCTGCAATCAACAGCAGTGGAACAATCTCGCTCCGCCAGCTAACTTTCATTTATCCTCCTTATCCGGTCTAAACGTCTTTTCACCGGTCCCCAGCAGGTCCATGACCGCCGCCAGGGCTTCCTCGGCGACAGAAAGGTTCAGACTGTAGTAAATGGTCGTCCTGTTCCTTTCTTCCTGTATCAGCCCGGACTTTTTCAAGATATTGAAATGACTGGAAAGGGTTGATTTCGCCAGAGTGAAGTGAGTAGCGATTTCCCCGGCGCTCATGGTGTGTTTCCGGAGAAGGCGCAGTATTTCACGACGGTTAGGGTCGGAAAGCGCCTTAAAAATGCTTTCGTTGTTATTCATGTCTTATTTCGATGAACATCGAAATAAGATTATCACACTGGCGCATTATTGTCAATACCGATTACTGAAGGCAGAGTAAAATATGAGTAACAGGTATACCAGCGCGAGGTACCCGGACTCAATTCGATAGCAACACTATTACTCAGGGATTTTTTCATGCCGCGCCGGCATGAACTTGAGTATTACCAGCGCCCCGATGATGCTTACGCCGCAGGTAACGAAAGCCATTACCTGCCAGCCGTCCATAAAGCTGTTCCTGGCGGCCAGCGCTAATGCATCTCCGGTGCCCTCGGGTAGTTGGGCGGCAATCGTCACCGCCGCCCCCACAGAATCGCTGGCAGTCTCGATTATCTCCGGTGAAATACTGCTGAAAGCGGAAGCCGCCTTTTCAAAGCTCGAGGTATATATCGTGCTTAGCGCCGAGCCTAGTACGGCCACACCGAGAGAGCCGGCAACTATGCGCGTCATAGTATTCATGGCCGAGCCTACGCCGGCCCGTTCCTCCGGCAATGCCCCCATGACGGCGTCGGTAGCCGGGGCGGCGATGTACCCCATGAAGAAGCCTAATCCGAAAAAGATTGAACCCAGTTGCCAGTACGCCGTTTCCACCTGCCAGAATGAAGCCAGGGCGCCGATGGCAGCCGTACCGATGAAACCGATAACTATGATACTGGTTGTGCCTAATTTTTTAACCACGTAGTCGGCGGAACCCGCCCCGATAAAAATACCTAAAGCGAATGGCACCAGGCGTATGCCTGTTTCCAGTGCCGTGTAGCCTTTGACGAACTGCATATATAACGTCAGTCCGAAGGTTATACCTATCATGGCCAGCGCCATCAGACTGACGGCAACCACACCCGCTGAAAACCGGGCGTTGCGGAAGAAACCTATTTCAAGCATCGGGTTGGTCCGGTGACGTTCCCAGAGAATGAACATTACGATTAATATTACAGAACCTGCGAGAGAGCCGATGATAGCAGGATCGCCCCAGCCCCAGCGGCTGCCCTGGATAAGACCGAATACCAGAGCGGATAACCCCAAGACTGATAGTATCGTTCCGGGAATATCAATCGGCTTGGGATGCGGGTCACGGCTGTCCGGTACCAGGAACCACCCGGCGATGAGCGCTATCGCCGCTACCGGCAGGTTCACCAGGAATATCCAGTGCCAGCCGATATTGTCGACGATTAAGCCGCCGATGATCGGTCCCAGTGCTACGCCGATGCCGTTCAACCCGGCCCAAACGCCTATAGCTTTACCCCGCTCCTCTCTGGGGAAGACATTGGTTATTATCGCCAGGGTTGCCGGAAGTATCATGGCGCCGCCGATTCCCATAATGGCCCGCCAGATGATTAGCTGAGTTCCGGTGTCGGCGAAAGACGCTGCCAGACTGGCCCCGGCAAAGAGTACAATCCCTATTTGTAACATTCTCCCGCGGCCGATACGGTCGCCGAGGGCACCCATGGTCAACATCAAAGCTCCGAATGTCAGGATATAGGCATTTATGATCCATTGCAGCTGTGACATGGTAGTGTTAAGTTCACGCTGCAACGTCGGCAGGGCAATGTTGACGATCGTTGAGTCGAGTATCACGATCAGGACGCTTATAGCGATTACTATGAGAGTCCACCACCTCCGGCGATATTCTTTTGTATCTGTAATACTCGTATTCATAGCTGTTTCAAGTCCTTCCGGTAAATTAGTTTTGTACTAAATTTAACGAATCATTAAATATAATACAGCATATACTTGACATTGTCAATAGTTTTGTATAGAATATTGGTGTATATTACAAAAAATTTTAAGGCATTTATTTATATGAACGGCTTCGAGCGCAGAACAGAACAAAAGAAAGAAAGCATTCGCCGGGCGGCGATCGAGCTGTTCCAGTTATACGGGTTCAACAAGGTCAGCATCGGTGACATCGCCCGTAAAGCGAATGTCTCCCACGTGACCATTTATAACCACTTCGGCAGTAAGGAAGAATTGATAAGGGACGTTATTAAAACGGTTACGTATGACATGATAGAAAAGTCGCGGGAGATAATTGATGGAGACAAACCCTTTCTGGAAAAAATAAACCAGATAATATTCAGGAAGTCCAGCTTAGCCGGACAGTACCAGGGCGAACTAATAAAGATGGTGGCCAGAGACTA
>JASFHJ010000035.1:0-9336 GCA_050123255.1 Dehalococcoidia bacterium | reverse complement strand
ACCGAGTTTTACCGATATTATCGACGGAAAGGTAACGTCAATATTATCGGTAAAACTCGGTGTTTCTCCGATACCCGTAAAGTTGGTAGCTCGTCTTTTTTTGTTAGCCATTGAAGGAAGATATTGGTTATGACCAGTTTTTCAGGTCATAATGACCGCAGGCTACTCTATATCGGCTGATCTGCTGTCCTCCCAGCCAGAGTTGTGTTTCCTTTATATCTCTCAGGCATTTTTCATAAGGAAAGTCTTCGGATATAGCGATTGAGCCGAGTAATTCGGCACCTTTGTTGATAATTTCAACGGCAGTATCGCCGCAATACACGCGCACGGCGGCTGCCCTGGCGACAAATTCGGGCTCAAAAGGCATACCGTATTGGTCGTGATGGTCAAACATCCAGGATAGATTGTAAACGCCGGCTTTCATCATTTCTATTCCGATGGCCATATCAGCGATTATGCCGGCGACGATGCTGTGTTGTCTGACAGGCTTAAAACCGCCCATTCGATTACCAGTATATTCCAGTACTATATCAAAAGCACGCTCGGCAACGCCAAGAGCAATTACCGACGAATGCCACTGGGCATCCGCTGTGGCTGCTTTGAAGAAGCTGGCGTCCGTACCGGGGCCGGATGCTCTGTATTCCTCTGGTACCCGAACATTATCATAAAATATTGAAGAATTAACCACGGTTTTAAAAAGCATCTTTTTTTCCGGTTTACCGAAAGAGAGTCCCTCGGCGTCCGGAGGTACGTATATCAGAGCGATTCCTTCATCACCTGCGTTCACGTCGGTGCTGCAGACCGTCAGGTAAATTTCCGCTAATCCTCCATTTGTCGGCCAGGACTTTGCCCCGTTTATCACCCATTCATTCCCCTCCAGCCTGGCTGTCGTCTTGATACCGGCGCCGTGCAGCAGAGGATTCTCGGTGTCGCAGCCACCGGCTTCGTCAGTCATCGATATGCAGGCGTAAGCCAGCTTACCGGTGCAAAACGGCGGACAAAACCTGTCGAGTACAGTCTTGTTTCCGGCCATGACAGCCGGCTGAACCATCATGCCGGCATTTATGAGGATAACCTGACTTATCCCGGCATCGCCCTTCGCTAATTCCTCGCAAATGATACACTGGTTAATATGTGATAAGCCGCCGCCACCGCCGTATTCGGTAGGGTATCCGCTCGATTGTACCCCGATATCGACAAGCTTCTGATGAATTTGTTCAACGAGACCGTAGTCGCTTTCAATCTGCTTTGCCCTGGGTATAATTTCCTTCCGGGTAAAATCTCTCATCGTTTCCCGGAGATGTAATTGCTCTTCGGTCAATAGATGCTCTAAATTCATCATACCTCCTTTCTACGGCTTGATGGGATTGTTGTCATGTGTAAGACGAATAGAGTTAATAAACTTCTTCGCCGAACAGTATCTGCAGGTCTTTTACCATCGTTTGAAATTTCGCCCGAAAGTCCTGATATTTCTGTAATTGAGCATCGGTTTTTAAGAACTCCTCGATGCTGGTAATGTCCACTATACCCATGTATTCATAGGGAATCTCCCCTGTCGGTGATTTCGTTATACGGACCAGTGTGTACTTTTTTACCGATGGGAGGCTCTCAATCAGTGGTCCCTTTTCATTCTTGACATAATCATTGAATTCCTCGTCTGTTACGTGGTCCGCCAGATTGTAAAGTATTATTTCCCTGTCCATTTTTTTACCTCCAAATTTCTACTATTCCTGATAGATACTTTCCTTGCTTATTTTGAGTGAATTGTATCCCCTGGCTTCACTGGTTCGCGCCGTCTGCTAGGTACCTTTTTGCAGTTTTTCGTATACTTGCTTTAACTCTTCGATATTTTCCTGCTCTCTGATAAGAAATTTCTCTCTCCCCTCTGAATACGATGGAAGAACCCATTTCATTTTCTGGAGGTTCCGTGTAATAGTCGGTATCCATTGATAGGGGATAGAAATCAGTATCCATCCTTCTTTGAATACTTCTTTTGATTTCATACCAAAGGCCAGTCCGGTAACCGTGTAATTGACTTTGCCGCTTACGTAAGGATATATATATAACCACGAGCAACCCAATACTCCCGTGGTTCTGGACTCGCGTATCTCACCGGTGGAATAGCTCATCGCCCTGAAGATAATTTCAGCCTGGCTGGTATTGGCGGTAATAATCAGCAGGTCAGGTTTGAACGCCAGTTTATCCAGTTTGGAGAATACTACGTAGTTAACGGTGTCTCCGGGTAACTTGGAAATATACTGATAAAGGTGACTGTTGGCCCGTGGCTCTTCGAATATTTCAAGTTTAATCCCTATCTCTCCGCCCAGTGCGAATGCCGGTAAATCCTCCATTCCCAGAAGCGCTTTACCAAAGCAGGTTTCATTCTCCCTGGTGAAATAAAACGGGTTATTCCTGAGCTGGGCTTCCTTAAGCATTTCACAGAAGGAGATGCTTTTATCCAGTTGCTCAATCCCTTCCGGTTTCGTAGCGAGGAATTTAACGCCTACAGGAGGGTTTTCAAAGTCGAATTTATTGAAAATCGATAAATTTGTCGAAAGTGGTTTCATAGCATCCTCCCCAGCAAAAGTATACCTTTCGCCTTTGTTCTTTGATGTTATATTCTTTTGTTTCCCGGTTGTCAAATGCTGACTAAAAGTTGGTTCAATGGTAATGTAAAAAAGAACGAAAAATGGAGAAAAATGTGAAATTTCCAAGCCAAGTGATATGTGTTGGTTGTTTCGGGTAGAGATGAAGCCTCCCCGGTTTCCACCATAGCATGGTCGGGCTCTGGAACGTCACCGGGGCCTGTTTCTTTTTGTTTTTACCGGTCCTGAATATAATAACTTTATTATCAGGTATGTGCCCGAGTGATTCGGATAGATAATGGAACGGCGGCTTCGGCTGTATATCACCAACAGAGCCAAAGCCGCCAAATCATTTTTTACAGATTATCTGTAGTATTCCCGCCGGTCTACCACTTCTCCTGCGAGAGCCTGGCTATCAGCCATTTCTTGAGTCGTTCGTCAAGTTTACCGAACCATGACTCTATTTTACGGATATCACCGCTGGCAATGGCTGCCTCCTCTTCGGCGGTTAAGTCATATTCCTTAAGCGCCTCGGCGGGATTTTCGGCCAGCCGGGCGAAGAAGGAATTGTCCTGAGCGGCGCGGTCAAGCACCGCCAGCACGGCTTTGACGGCAGATACTTTATACTCCGGTATCTTGGCAACAGGATCCAACACCGGATTGGTAAGCATATTAGCCGGTGACTCTTTCCAGTGGAGAGCCATAAACGCCAGGCCGGGAGGGGTCTTATCGGTGATATTCACCGGAGTTTCGATTTTCCCCCGTTCCGAGGCTACCGTTATCAGGTCGCCATCAGTAATCCCCAGTTTCAGTGCGTCCTCGGGGTGAATGTCGATAGCGCCTTTGGGCTGTAGTTCGTTCAAGACCCGGGTGCGGCGGCTCATGGTGCCCGTGTGATAGTGTTCCAGTATCCTGCCGGTGGTTAAGGTAAGCGGGTAATCTTCGGACACCGATTCCGCCGGGGGGCGGTACTCCACGGGGTGGAATTTACCCAGACCCCTGGTGAACTTACCGGCATGGAGTACCGGAGTGCCGGGGTCTTCGCGGTCACGGCAGGGCCATTGCAGCCCGTAGTTAGCCAGCCGGTCGTATTGCATGCCGCCATATATAGGTGTCAGCGATGTCATTTCCTCGTTGATGTCTTCGGTATTCTTATAAGGGAAGTTATAACCCATCTTGTCAGCGATCATCGATAATATTTGCCAGTCCGGTTTAGCCTCGCCGGGCGGTTCCGATGCCTTATTAAGTTTCTGTACTCGTCTCTCGGTACTGGTATAGGTACCCTCTTTCTCGGCAAAAGCGGCGGCCGGCAGGATAACATCGGCCAGCACCGCCGTTTCCGTGGGGAATATGTCCTGGACGACGATGAAGTCGAGTTGCTGTAAAGCCTTCCGGGCATGAGCGGTATAAGGTTCGGTCAAGGCGGGGTTCTCACCGACCACGTACATTGCCTTTATCTCGCCGCGCAGGGCAGCTTCAATCATCTCGGTTACGGGCGATCCCGGTTTATCTTGAATGGTGCAATTCCAGGCTTTCTCAAATTTCTCCCTGACTTCGGGGTCGGTTACCGGCTGGTAACCGGGGAGAACGTTGGGCAGAGCACCCATGTCGCAGGCGCCCTGAACGTTATTCTGGCCCCGAAGCGGGCTGAAACCGGTACCTTCGCGTCCGATGTTACCCGTCAACATCAGCAGGTTAGCGATACTCTTGACATTATCCGTACCGGTTGTATGTTGAGTGATACCCATGCCGTAGAGGATACAGGCCTTTTGAGCACCGGCGAAAAGCCTGGCCGCCCGGATTATCTGTGATTTGGGTATACCGGTAATCTCCTCGGCCATACCGGGTGTATATTTCTTAATGACTTCAGCCATCTCCTCAAAGCCTTCGGTGCGTTCGGCGACGAATCGCTTATCGTACAGGTCTTCTTCGAGGATGACATTCATCATGGCGTTAAGCAGGGCTACATCGGTGCCGGGTTTATGGCTGAGGTACAGGGTTGCTTTTTTAGCCAGCTGGATGGTTCGCGGGTCAGCTACCATCAATTTGGTAGCACCGCTGCGGATCGCCTGCCTGACATACCGTCCGATGATTGGATGGCATTCGGTAGTGTTGGAGCCGATGATGAAAAGGAGATCGGCTTTCTTAAAATCGGCAATCGAGTTGCTCATGGCACCGTCACCGAAAGCTGCGGCCGCACCGGCCACTGTAGACGAATGTCAGAGACGGGCACAATGGTCCACGTTATTGGTGCCGATAACCGCCCGGGCGAATTTCTGGACCAGATAATTTTCCTCGTTGGTAAACTTGGCGGAGCTCAACACTCCCAGGCTATCGGGACCCCATCCCGCCCTGGCTTTTAATAACCCGTCGGCAACGATGTCGATTGCTTCTTCCCAGGTGGCTTCCCGGAAGATATCCTTGAAGTTACCGTTAACCTCTACATCCTTGCTCCAGCCTTCTTTTCTAATGAGGGGTTTGGTCAGCCTGTCCGGGTGATTAACGAAGTCAAAACCGAACCTTCCCTTTACGCAAAGTCCGCCTTTATTGACAGGGCTGTCTTTATCACCTCTTACGGAAACGATTTCATTACCCCGGATGCCCAGATATATAGAGCAACCGACCCCGCAATAAGGGCATATCGTTTTAACTTCTCGCGTCGCCTGTTTGGCGTTTTTAAGTACCAGGGCCCCGGTAGGGCAGCGCTCCAGGCACTCGCCGCACGCTTCGCAATTGGATTCTTTTATCGGTTTATCCCCGAAGGTGCTTATCGTTGCGGCATTACCCCGGAAAGCGATGTCGATTGCCTCGACGCCGGCAATTTCGTGGCAGGCGCGTACGCAACGACCGCAAAGGATGCACTTATTCATATCGCGGATAAAAGCGGGGTGGCTGTCGTCGATCTCCTTAACAACATCACTCTTTCGCATACGGTCGAAGTGCTCCTGCTCCACACCCAGGTAACGGGCTACCGTCTGTATTTCACAGTTCTGGTTTTTAGAGCAGGTTAAACAGTCGCCGTGATGATTAGCCATGATGAGTTCCATGGTAATACGGCGAGACCGGTTCACCGCGGGTGTCTCGGTATGTACCACCATTCCATCTGTTGCCGGGGTGGTACAGGACGTGGGCAAGCCACGCATTCCTTCTATCTCCACAATGCAGAGACGACAGGCACCGTACGGCTTGAGGTCTTCATCGTAACACAGGGTCGGGATATAAAGCTCCGCTTTACGGGCGGCTTCAAGCACCGTGGTACCTTCCGATACTTCCACCTTTACCCCGTCGATAGTAAGGGAAATGGTTCCAAGTTTTTCCTCTTTGGCTACGGATGAATCAGTAATCGTCATTTATCCCCTCCAGTACAACCGGATGACACCGGATTAACTCTAAGCCTCGTTTCCCACCGGGACCGGCTCCTCGGGAGCTTTAATCGGTTCCCCGGATACCTTCACCACAGCGCCGAATTTCGCCGGGCAGGCATCGCGGCACCCGCCGCACTTGATGCATTTATCCTGGTCTATGACATGCACCATGCGTTTGCCGCCGCTGATAGCATCGGCGGGACAGGCACGGGCGCAAATGCCGCAGCCCTGACATTTTTCGGCGTCGATGTAATACGAGACCAGCGCTTTGCAGGCCATCGCCGGACAACGCTTTTCATCGATATGTGCTTCGTATTCGTCACGGAAATAGCGGATAGTCGTTAATACCGGGTTGGGTGCTGTGCCTCCCAGGGCGCAGAGAGAGCCGTTTTTCACCGCGTCGCCCAGTTCCAGCAATAAATCGATATCTCCCTCCCGGCCTTTACCGTTTACGATATCTTCTAGGATATCCAGCATCTGCTTGGTGCCCCAGCGGCACTGAATGCACTTACCGCACGATTCCAGCTGGGTGAAAGTAAGGAAATAACGGGCAACGTCAACCATGCAGGTATCATCGTCCATGACCACCATACCGCCGGAACCGACTATGGAACCGGCCGCCGCCAGCGATTCATAGTCCACCGGTGAATCAAGAAAACTGGCGGGTAAACAACCTCCGGACGGGCCCCCGGTCTGTACCGCTTTGAAGTCTCTGTCATTTAATATTCCTCCGCCGATGCCGTAGATAATCTCGCGCAGAGGGATACCCATGGGCACTTCGATAAGGCCGGTACGGTTTACTTTCCCCACCAGAGAAAAGGTCTTGGTACCCTTGCTCTTCTCGGTACCGTAACCGGCGTACCATTCCGCCCCTTTCTGCATGATGGCGGAAACATTTGCCCATGTTTCCACGTTGTTAATATTGGTTGGCTTTCCCCACAGCCCGGATTGGGCCGGGAAAGGAGGACGGGGACGCGGCATGCCCCGGTTACCTTCGATGGAGGCCATGAGAGCCGTTTCCTCGCCGCAGACGAAAGCACCGGCTCCTTCCTTGATTTTTATATGGAAATTGAACCCGGAACCCATGATGTTTTCACCGAGTAGCCCGTACTTCTCCAGTTGGGCGATGGCGGTCTTCAGCCGTTCGATAGCCAGGGGATATTCAGCACGAATATAGATATACCCTTCGGAAGCCCCGATGGCATAGGCACCGATGAGCATTCCTTCCAGGACTGCATGGGGGTCTCCTTCCAGTACCGCCCGGTCCATGAAAGCCCCGGGGTCGCCTTCATCAGCGTTACAGATAATATACTTCTGCGAGCCGGTAGCATCGTGGCAGAACTGCCATTTTAGGCCGGTGGAAAATCCGGCACCGCCGCGACCACGCAGTCCCGATTTCTTAATTACGTCGATTACTTCCTGACCATTCATCTTGAGTGCTTCAGAAAGTCCATCATAACCGCCGTTGGCAATATAGTGATCAATATTTGTCGGGTCGATATTCCCGCAGTTGCGTAAGGCAATGCGTACCTGCGGTTTGAGAACCGGCAGGTCGAAAAGGCGGGGGATATCCTTGATTTCACCCTCGCCGCGCGTACCCAGGGCAAGGTCGGGGCGGGGATTATCACCCGCGAGCCAGTCGTTGACAATTTCGGTGGTGAGTTCCGGGGTAAGATTACCGTAGAAAATGCCGGGGAAGCCGGGTTTGATTAATTCTATCAAAGGCTCTGCATAGCACAGGCCGATGCAGCCAACCTGGATGATATCCGCCGCTATGTTCCTGGCGGCCAGTTCATCTTGCAGAGTTTTTAGAACATCTTCGGAACCGGCGGCAATACCGCAGGTTCCCATGCCGATTAATATCCGTGTTTTATTACTCGTCTGCATCGCCTGCCATCCGGCGCCTGACTGTTCCTTAATTTTCTGAAAGTCCATTCTTTTCCCCCGATGATTCTTTCATCCTAACTCGGTGGTGAAGAGAAGCTATTCTCTCGAGCCGAGTATTTCACGTACTTTTTCAACGGTAACGTTGCCGTATACCCTGTCATTGACGACCATTACCGGAGCTAACGCGCAGGAACCAAAACAGGCAACGGTCTCCAGGGTGTATTCCATATCCGGGGTGGTTTCGCCGTCTTTTATGCCCAACCTTGCTTCTATTTCATCAAGCAGCCGGGGGGCTCCCTTAACATAACAACCGGTTCCGCGGCATACTTTGATAACGTTACGGCCTACCGGAGTAAACTTGAACTGAGCGTAAAAAGTCGCCACGCCGTAAATGGAACATTCAGGCACATTTACAAAATCAGCTATCTGGCTCATGGCGTCTTCGGGCAGGTAGCCAAAAACCTGCTGTATTTGTTGCAGGATTGGTATGAGTTCGGCTTTATTTCCCGTAAATGAAGTCAGGATTTCGTTGACCTTCTCGGCGATGTTGGTTTTATCTTGCTGAATTGCGGCGCTAGTATCTTTGACTGTTTCAACCATCTTGGTGATACACCTCGCTTTTTACCACTTTTCCTGTTGAAGGCGGCACTGTATCCAGGTACTTAATCGCTTATCCAGTTTTCCGCACCAGGCTTCTATACGCTTGATGTCTCCTGAAGCTATAGCGGCATGTTCCTCAGAAGTCAGGTTATAGTCTTTGAGTACGTTTTCGGGATTATCAGCCAGTCTGGCAAGAAATTTGTGGTCATCCGCAGCTCTACCTAATATCTCGAGGATGGCCTCTTTACCTGAGGTTAATTTTTCTTCTTTAATCTCGATGGTGCCGTTTTGCAGGTCTTTTTCCAGTTCATCGATAACGGTAGAGATACTAATAAAATCTTCATCCCGCTCTCTCTCCATTGAGATCACCTCCTTCAGAGTCCTCAATTTCTATCATACAGATGATAAAAGTCAGGGTAATCCAGCTTCTGGCCGAATCTGGTCCGTCATGATGGCCTATTTCCCACCTAAGCCATTTGTGCAGTTGTCATTCCCCGTTAATTAACTCTTTGAACTATCGATTACGGCGAACTATAATATGAAAGGTATTATCAGGTATCTATCCGGGTGTATTGATGAATATAATAAAAGTATTGATCGCTGATGATCATGCCCTGTTTCGCGAGGGTACTCGTAACCTCATTGACCAGGAAAAAGATATGAGGGTCATCGGCGAAGCCAGCGATGGTGAAGAAGCTGTCAAGCTGGTTACCGAATTGAAACCCCATGTTGTTCTTATGGATATCGCTATGCCTGCGGTTAACGGCATAGAGGCAACCAAACAGATAAAAGCCAGATTCCCTAAAACTGCGGTATTGATCCTGACCGCTTACGATAATGATCAATATATCGTGGCATTGTTGGAAGCAGGGGCTGCCGGCTACCTCTTAAAGGACGTA
>JASFHJ010000034.1:0-9482 GCA_050123255.1 Dehalococcoidia bacterium | reverse complement strand
GGATGGTCTTGAGAGCTACGTTAATCGCCCCGGCGGCGCCTACCGCCATGATTACATCCTTCTCGGTGAGTTTTATCCCCGTTTCCCGCGTCAGCTGCTCGCCTATGGCCGCTCTTGTCTCGGGATATCCGGCGTTCTCCATGTAACCGTGCATACCCTTGAAGGGATTATCGGCCAAGCGTTTGATTTCGGCTTTGAACTCGGGAGGCGGTTCCATAATCGGATTGCCCAGCGACAGGTCGTAGACATTTTCGGTGCCGTATTTCTTCTTCATGGCGATGCCTTCTTCGAACATCCGCCGTATCCACGACCCTATTTCCATACCTTTTTTAACTCTATCCGACACGGACATTTTGTATTTCCTCCCTGCCCTTTTCAAATGCCGTCAGGTTAATATCACGGATGCGTTCCGGGATGCGCCGGCTAATGCTTTCTTTCCAGACTTCAGCCTCCAGCGGCGCGAATATGGACAGGCATCCCAGCATGAATATATTGAGGGTACGTACGTTGCCAAGCTCTTTTACGCGGTCGGTGCCGTCTACCATGTAAATTTCATCCGTGCGCCGTCGCAGCGCCGCGGTAATATCGGCATCCTCCGGGTATTCTTCCTGTCCCAGGCTTACCGACAGCGGCGGTTGCTCGTAGTTATTGATGATGGCAACACCGCCGGGTCGCAGGAAATGACTCCACCGGGCTGATTCCAGCTTCTCGAAAGCCAGAATCAAGTCCACTTCGCCTTCTTTAATCATCGGCGACCATACCTTGGGCGCTATCCTGACGTTGCTGACAACACTGCCCCCGCGTTGCGCCATGCCCAGCGTATCGGTCTTTTTTACGTCATAACCGGCCGATAGAGCCGCTTCGCCGATAATATCGCTGGCCAGGACCACTCCCTGTCCACCGACTCCGGTTATCAATATGTCCATCTTGTCTGTCATAATTAATATCCCGGTTATACATTCTCTCTCCCTATATGGGAGAGAAGTTAGTTATTCTAGTTCGTTGGGGCAATCGCTTTCTGCGGGCAAATCTGCTCGCAGATACCGCAGATGTCCCCGGCGCAGAGGGTCGGCTCGATGAACACCTGCCCGTCGACGCTCTGGATAGCCGGGCAGCCCAGCCGCAGACATTGGTTACATTGCGTGCATTTCTCCACGTCCACCTGCCGCGGGTTTTCCCGCTTTCTCACCCGCATGGCGCAGGAACCGCGTATGATGACCACCGATACTTCCTCGCGGTCCAGTGAGTCCTTGACACCGTCCCGGATGGCTCCGGTATCGAAAGCGTTGATAACCTTGATATCTTTGACGCCGATGCCGCGGGCCAGGCTCTCGATATCCACGGCGACGGTCGGTTCTCCCCGGGCGGTAACGCCGGTGCCGGGATGCTCCTGGTGTCCCGTCATGGCCGTGGTGCTGTTATCCAGGATAACGATGGTGATATGCCCGTCGTTATAGACCGCATTCACCAGTCCGGTTATCCCGGAATGCATGAAGGTGGAATCGCCGATTACGGCAACGACCTTGTTATTCACCCCCGCCTTTTCCATGCCCAGCGCCTGCCCGATACCGGCGCCCATGCAGGCGGTGGTATCCAGCACGTTCAGCGGCGGGTAGGCCCCCAGCGTGTAGCAGCCGATATCACCGGTCACGATCAGCTTTGGTTCCTGCCCGGTGGTGCCCGGTAATTTCGAGCGCTGTCCCAGCATATTCAGGGTGAAGTAGATGCCGGTGTGAGGGCACCCGGGACACAGCAGGGGAGGGCGCCTCGGCAGTCCTTCAGCTTGAGGGATATATTCACCTTTTTCTGATTCGGGTAGAAGCCCGGCTCCCGCGCTGCCATCGACGACTAACCGGGTGTTCAGCTCGCCGGTACGGGGGATAAACTCCTTGCCGGTGACGTCTACTCCCATCGACTTGATATTATCCTCCAGAAAGGGATCGAGTTCTTCAACGACGATGAGTTTATCCACGCTTTCGGCAAAATCTCTTATCATCTTCTTCGGCAGTGGCCAGGTCATCGCTAACCGCAGGAAGGAGGCACCGGGGAAAGTCTCCCGGGCATACTGGTAGGCGACCCCGCTGGTTACTATTCCGAGGCTGCTGTCACCCTTGACGGCCAGGTTCATCGGGAAAGTTTCGGCGTATTCGGCCAGCTTCGCCATCCGTTCTTCAATAACGGCGTGGCGCGGCAATGCGTAGACCGGCAGCATGATGTATTTCTGCGGATTATAATGGAAAGCCGCCTGAGTAGATCCGGTTTTGCGGCTGCCGCCGGCATCCACCACCGACTTCGAGTGCGCTATCCGGGTAGTCGTGCGTAATAAAACCGGGGTATCGTATTCCTCGCTGATGTCGAAAGCGTAATCCACCAGGTCGTAGACATCCTGGCTGTCGGTCGGCTCCAGCATCGGCACCTTGGCTAACCGGGCGTAGTGGCGGTTGTCCTGTTCGTTCTGGGAACTGTGTATCTGGGGGTCGTCGGCGCAGACCACCAATAGTCCGCCGATGATACCCGTGTAGGAAACCGCCATGAAAGGATCGCTGGCAACGTTAAGCCCCACATGTTTCATGGATACCATGGCGCGCGTCCCGGTATAGGCCGCCCCCATGGCGACCTCCATGGCGACCTTCTCGTTCGTCGACCACTCGGCGTAGATGTCCTTATAACGGGAAACGTTCTCCAGGATTTCCGTGCTGGGAGTACCGGGGTAGGCGGTCGCTACCTGGACGCCGGCGTGATACGCCCCCAGCGCCAGCGCTTCGTTCCCGGAGAGTAATTGCAGATGATTTTTCATGTATTACCACGCAATTCAATATTATATTATAACTTAAATGTCAATTAGAATGAAATATCAGTAAAATAATACGCAATGACGTTAGTAAAGCAATCAACTCTTCAATTTTAACATAAAAACAGCCGGGAGAACAATCAACTATGCTCGGGGTGCGGGGTTGACAAATATTTACACGTTTGCTATAGTGCTAATTGAAAATCATTTTCAATTAGCAGACTATGGTATACACCAAACAACAGATTATTAATGAATTAAGGGACAGGGGTTACAAGCTGACCCCGCAACGCCGCCGGATAGTCGAAGCAATCACCGGCGTTCAGGAACACCTGACCCCCGCGGAAATACACAAAGTGGTATCCCGGGATGATCCGACCATTGGATTGGTAACTATCTACCGGACGCTGGAAATCCTGGCGGAACTCGAACTGGTCTGCGAGGTGCATGTTCCCGGGAACTGCCGCAGCTATCTGCTGAGGCGTCCCCGGGAACACCATCACCATCTGGTCTGTTCCCGGTGCGGTACGGTGGTGGATTTTACGGATTGCGATCTCAGTCGACTTGAAGACCGGATATCTAAAGACAACGGCTTTACCATCGAAGGACATATCCTGGAATTTATCGGCCGGTGCCGGGAATGCAATAAACTGGTAGAAAACCGGAACGCGCGGTAGGTATGATTTGTTAAAAAATATCGGTAAAGAGCTCTGGCATCATGCCCCGTTTACTGCCATGGGAGCGGCAATCGGGATTGTCGTTATGGTTATTGTTTCACTCTGTAATACCCCGACGAATGTCTCCGAGGGACTGTTCTTTACCTTTCATCCCCTGCACGTTGTTTTCAGTGCCCTGGTTACCACGGCTCTTTACCGGAAACAGAAGGGCCATAAGCTCTGGGCGGTGGTTATTATCGGTTATCTTGGATCGGTGGGTATAGCCACGATAAGCGATGCCATCATTCCGTACCTTGAGGGTAGCAGCCTCCAGATTGACATGGGTTTTCATCTGCCGTTTCTGGAGACGGAAAAAATGCCTTTCATCGGCGTGCCCAAATGGATAATCGTCAATGGTGCCGCCATTATCGGCATAGCCATCGGCTTTTTCCGTCCCAATACCAGATTTCCGCATATGGGACACGTTCTGCTCAGTACCTGGGCGTCATTGTTCGGATTCACCGCTTTCGGTACCGCCGACTGGCTGCCGCTGCTGCCCATCATTTTCGTGTTCCTGTTCCTGGCGGTCTGGCTACCCTGCTGCATCAGCGACATCGTCTTCCCGCTGCTGTGGGTGAAGGGTGAACCGGAACCCGCCCACGAGCATCATTAGGGTTGGTATCTCCTCGATTTTGTATGTTACTATGTTTACAGTATGGATCAAACGTGGTACCAGCTCGGCACTGAAGAAAGCCTGCAGGAATTGGGTTCCCGGCATGCCGGGTTAAACGATAGCGAAGTCCGGCAGAGGTTGCAGGAATACGGCCTCAACCAGCTGGAAAGTAAGAAAAAGACTTCACCGGTGCTGGTTTTCCTCAGCCAGTTTCTCAATCCCCTCATCTATGTCCTGCTGGTAGCCGCTATTATCACCGCCGCCGTCGGGCATTACCTGGATACCTGGGTGGTTCTCGGGGCGCTGATTCTTAACGCCGTTATCGGTTTTATCCAGGAAATCCGCGCGGAGAAAGCCATGGAGGCCCTGCTCCGCCTCGCCGCTCCCCGGGCGAGTGTTCGACGAAACGGCGCTGTCCGGGATCTGCCCGCTCACGACATCGTGCCGGGGGATATCCTTCTTCTCGATGTCGGTGATAGGATACCGGCGGACGTCAGACTGCTCGAGGTATCCAATTTCAAGACCAACGAAGCTACCCTGACCGGTGAATCAGTCCCGGTTGACAAATATTCCCGGGCTTTCCGGGGTGAACTGCCCATCGCCGAAAGAAAGAACATGGCGTTCATGGGAACGACCGTCAGCTATGGTCGCGCTACGGCGGTCGTCGTCAGGACCGGTATGGCGACCGAGATGGGTAAAATCGCCGATAATATCCGTGAAGTCAAGCGCGAAAAGACCCCTCTCCAGAAAAGCATGAGCCGGCTCAGCCGCTATCTCGTGGGTATTTTCCTGGCGGTCTGCGTGCTGCTGGTAATCATCGGTCTGGTTAAGGGCCTGGAATGGCTGGAAGTATTTTTACTGGCGGTAGCCGCGGCGGTTTCGGCGATACCGGAAGGACTGCCGGCGGTGCTTACCGTGGTCCTGGCTATGGGAATGCGGAGTATGGCGCGCCGCAACGCTATTATCCGCAAACTGGTGGCGGTGGAAACGCTCGGCTCGGCCACGGTTATTTGCTCGGATAAAACCGGTACGCTTACTTTGAACCAGATGACGGTGCGGGAGGTTTATGCCGGAGGCCGGACGATTAATATCACCGGGGAAGGCTATAGTCCCGACGGCGAATTTATCTGCGATGAGCAAAAGCTGAGCTGCGTAGAAGAACCGGACATCATGCTGCATCTGCGGATAGGCGCCCTCTGCAATGATGCCATCATCAACCGGGAGGACGAAGCTTCCTGGAGCGTTATCGGCGACCCCACTGAAGGCGCCCTGATTGTCGCCGCGGAAAAAGCCGGACTGCACCGCGAAGACCTGGATAATCTCCATCCCCGGCTCGACGAAATCCCTTTCCAGAGCGAAAAGCTTTACATGGCGACTTTTCACCCGGTGAAAAAGGGCAGGGTGGCTTATGTGAAGGGGGCCCCGGAAAAACTGCTCGATATGAGCAAGAGCCTGTATAAGGACGGCAAGGCCGTCAGGTTAACGGAAGCTGTCAAAGTCGATATCTTAAAGATGAACGAAGACATGGCGAAAGAAGCCATGAGGGTTATCGCCACGGCCTACGTGGACCTCCCCGCCGACCTCGAAGACCTGGAAGACCATCACCTCCAGGGTCGGCTGGTATTTGTCGGCCTTTCCGGGATGGCTGACCCGCCCCGCGAGGAAGCCAGAGAGTCCATCCGGCTCTGCGCCCGGGCGGGTATCAAGGTCATCATGATTACGGGTGATAATAAAATTACCGCCGAATCGATAGCGAAACAGCTGGAACTGCCCCCGGGAGATTGCGTTACCGGCCCCGAGTTGCACCGGATGGATGACGAGGAGCTGTCCCGGCGGGTTGAGGGTATTGCCGTTTTTGCCCGGATTGAGCCCATTCAGAAACTGCGTATTGTTAATGCCCTGAAGGACCGCGGTCATGTCGTGGCGATGACTGGCGACGGCGTGAATGACGCCCCGGCGCTGAAAACGGCCAATATCGGTATCGCCATGGGTATTACCGGTTCGGATGTCGCCAAGGAAGCCAGCGATATGACCCTGGCCGACGATAATTTCAGTTCTATCGTGGCGGCCGTTGATGAGGGCAGGTCTATATTTAACCGGATAAGGAACGTTATCTTTTTCCTGCTCAGCACCAATATCGGCGAGTTGCTGGCGCTGATTCTGGGTATCATCTTTCTCGGGAAAGCCCCGCTGCTGGCGGTACAGATTATCTGGAACAACCTTCTTACGGATACCGCGGTGGCGATACCACTGGGTCTCGAACCAAAATCCGGCGACGAGCTGGCGCAGCCTCCCCGCCACCCCGGCGTCGGGATAATCTATCAGGGTATGCTCATGCGGGTGTTTTTCATGGCTTTGTGGATGGGTATCGGGGCTTTCCTGATATTTAACTGGGCGCAGGCCAGGATGAGCATCGAGGAAGCCCGCACGCTGACCTTCTGCACGCTGGTAACTTTCGAATGGTTCCGCGCTTTTAACGCCCGTTCTGATGAATTAACCGTCTTTAAAATCGGTCTCTTGCGCAACCGGTGGCTGGTAATATCCGTTTCCGTCGCCGTCCTGTTGCAGATGGCGGTGATATACGTGCCGGTTTTACAGGAAGCTTTCCGTATCGTGCCTTTGAGTCCCGGCCAGTGGGGTATCGCTTTGCTGGCCGGCGGCGGGCTTTTTGTGGTTGAAGAAACCCGTAAGTACTTCTTCCCCGGACTTTTCAGCCGGGGCAAGTGGCAGCCGGTTGAAAAAACTAAAGGCGAAAAAGTATAAAAAGAGAGACCGGAGGATAAACTCCGGTCTCTCTATCCTCAACTCCCCTCCAATTTACTTTATTTTGATATCGATTTTCTTGGTTTCCGGTTCTTCCGCCCGGGGGAGTTTTATCTCCAGGACGCCCTTCTTCAGGGTCGCGGAGATATTCTCGGCATCTACTTTGCCCGGCAGGGTCATTGAGCGGATATACTGCCCGAATCGCCTTTCACGGGTGTAGTGCTCGGTGCCTTCTTCGCCTTCTTCGGTTTCTTCCTTTTTCTCAGCCTTGATGGTCAATACGTCCTCTTCAAGCTTGATGTCGATATCCTTTTTACCGATACCCGGTAATTCCGCCTTGACCACTACCTGGTTATCCTCTTCGTACATATCGACCCTGGGTGTCATTCCGGTGTCCCAGGCGCGTTTCGCCATCTCCTCAACCTCATCCAGCAGGTTAAAACGGCGGAAAAAGGGCCTTACCGCGTAAACCCCGTTCGGACTCCTTCTGATTAATGCTACCATAATGAACCTCCTTAGACTTAACAATTCATTGTCAACTATATTATATAAAGATTGTTAAGTACTGTATGCGACATTTATCACATAAATGTTTGGTGGGGTTATCTGAAGAGAAAAGACTCTATCCGGCGGGATTCGGGGCGGCGTGCATATGAACCACCCGGTTGAGTTGATCGATGAATTCTTCCGCGTCCTCCGGTGTGATGATGATGTTCATCCCCTTGTTCCGGACTATTTCCACAACATTTGATGAAGAAGTGCCGAACCTGATGCCCCAGTAGACCCATACGTCGCCGGAGGAGCCCGGCCTGGCTTTATCGATTTTGCTCAGGGGGATGTTCATCGCGAAAGGCCCGCCCAGCCGGATTCTCAGTTTATCATGGTGTATCTCGAAGTTACGGGGAATGATGATACTAAAAAGCAGACCGTCGATAACGGTGATAGCGAACATGGTTATTGCCAGTTCCGTGTTAAACATCAGAAAGACGAGTCCCAGAATCAGCGTGAAAGCAATAAAACCACTGATAAACGGTCTCAGCCAGGAATCGTACCGGGGGACTTCTTCATGAATCAGCATGCTACTATATTAATTCTACAATTTTCGTCATTTTCCTGTAAATACCGGGAATATCGCGGCGGATTTAATATATTAAGAAACCCGGGCATCGGTAATTCCGTTTTTCCGTTGGTACCGTAACCTGTACTATAATATAATTGTGTTACCGGTAAAGGGGGAATGATACTGATGCCAATCCGGCCGTTTTTTACCAACATGTCGGCGCCGATGCCGCTATCGAGGAAAATCTATCTGGTTTTCCGCAATAATTGGATAAAAATATGGAAGAGGCAGAGCTGCTGCGGTCATCCGGGAGAGCCGGGATGCTGACAGGCGGCCGTTTCAGCTCCCGGTTCGGGAGAAGGACATATTCATAACCATACGCATCAGTAATAGAGAGATAAAATGTATTATTTTGCTTATGCCAGCAATCTGAGTAAAAACCTGATGAAAGGACGCTGTCCGGACAGCAAACCGCTTTTTACGGCGGTTCTACCCAACTATAAACTGGTTTTCACCGGCTGGTCGCGGGAGTGGCGCGGCGGTAAAGCCAGTATCAAGTCGTTCCGGGGTGAGAAGATACGAGGCGCAATCTATGAGATAAGCGATGCTTGCTTGAGGCAGCTTGATAAGTACGAACCGGGATATCAGCGCATGAATATCACCGTTTACGACGAGGATAATGATCCCTGCGAGGCGATTACCTATATAAAATCGGGGCAGCTGGAAGAGTCACGGCCTTCCGAGAAATACGGGGAGGTTATCAGGCAGGGCTACCGGGACTGGGGACTGGTCTGAGGTATTCTCCGGGTGGGGATTTTTACAGGTATTTATTCAACTGAATTTTCCCGCCGGAATTATGATAAAATGTTAAATCGAATTGGCGGTGCTCCGGACAGGAGCAGCCGGTGAAAAAGGGGAAAGCGGGCAGACCATCAAAAAGGGACGGAAAAGAGCACCCTTTGTCCGGACAGTTTAACGGTGATGTGCCCTGGCTGGACGGGTGTAAGGAATACGGGAGAAAGACCTGCCTGGACTGTCCGGTGCCGTTAGAGGATTGCCCGGCGGAAAACCCGCGTCTTCACAAGGGAGGCCGGCCTGAAGCGAGCAAGAACAAGACATAGCCCCTTCAGGAAAAGGAGTATTGAATGACTGCTAATAGAAATTATGACGTTAAAGACCCTTCCCTGGCCGAAAGCGGTCGACAGCGTATCGAATGGGCGGCGCGCGAGATGCCCGTTCTCCGGCTAATCCGGGAAAGATTTTCCCGCGAAAAGCCGCTGCAAGGTGTGCGCATCGCCGGCTGCCTTCACATCACTACAGAAACCGCCAACCTGGCGCTGACTCTCAAAGACGGCGGCGCCGAAACGGTGCTTTGCGCCTCCAATCCGCTCAGCACCCAGGACGATGTCGCCGCGGCGCTGGTCGAATTCGGTATCCCCACCAACGCCATCAAGGGCGAGGACGACGAGACTTACTATAAACACATTAACACCGCCCTGGATTCCGGGCCACAGTTGACCATCGACGACGGAGCCGACC
>JASFHJ010000033.1:0-9500 GCA_050123255.1 Dehalococcoidia bacterium | reverse complement strand
GTCAACAAGAACCATGCCTTTCGGTTCCAGGGCGGTCTCCACTTCCGCCGTTCTTCCCACCAGTTCCTCACGTCCGGCGCCAATGCGGTTGCGGTGGGCTTTGACTCCCCAGATAATGGCAATGACCAGGAAGGCGACTACCATTATGACTACAATTGTAATCAGCCATGCAGAAGTATCCAATCAAACCTCCTCGTTGCCAGCGATTCTTTACCCGGCAGCTTGTTTCTTGCTGACGTGTAATAATAACCCATCGACGCTGTCGATGACTACTTCCTCGCCTACTTTAATATCGCCGCTGTCCGAAACCGCCGCCCATCGTTCGCCTTTAAAGAACACGGTGCCTTCCGGTTTCAGAGCTGCTTTTACCACGGCGGTCTTGCCGATCAGTTCCTCCCGTCCCGTTTTTGCCTGCTTCCGGTGGGCGCTGATAGCCCGGTGAAGGATGAATGCCATAACTCCGGCAACCACAATCGTCACCGTGGCGATTAGCCACGGGTCTATCCGGAAAACCGGCGCGGCGCCTTGGAACAGGATAAGGGAGCCGATTACCAATGATACCACACCTCCGGCGGTAAAGATACCGAAAGTGGTGGTTAATACTTCGCCGATGAACAATCCTACCGCCAGGACGATGAAGAGGATACCGGCATAATTTACCGGCAGCATTCCCAGTGAATAAAAAGCTAACAGTAAGCTGATGCCTCCCACCACGCCCGGGAAAATCAGGCCCGGGTTGAATATCTCCGCCATGATGCCCAGCGTGGCTATACTCAGCAGCAGATAGGCGATATTGGGGTCGGCAATAGCGTAGAGGAAGCTCTCGATGGTGGTCATAGGCACGTCATTGACGATTGCTTCCTGCGTGTTTATGGTTCGTACTTCGCCGTTGAGCATGGTGACCTGCCAGCCGTCCAGTTGATCAACCAGGGTTTCCAGGTCCGGGGCAATCATATCGATTACGTTGAGATCGAGGGCTTCCCTTTCCGTAATGGATGCGCTCTCCCTTACCGCTTTCTCCGCCCATTCCACGTTACGCCCCTGCCCCTCGGCCAGCGACCGTATATAAGCGACGGCGTCGTTGACGATTTTCTCCTCCATCGTCTCGGATACCTGCTGTTCGCCTTCCTCGCCGATAGATACCGGGTGGGCGGCACCGATGGCCGTGTTCGGAGCCATTACCGCTACGTGGGCCGCCATGGTGATGAACACCCCCGCCGAAGCGGCTCGTGCTCCGGAAGGAGCCACGAAGATCACCACCGGTACGCGGGAGTTAACCATCAGCTGGATGATATCCCGCATGGCCGTATCGAGTCCGCCGGGCGTATCCAGCTGGATAATCAAGGCTTCGGAGTTTCTGGTTTCGGCTTCCTCGATGCCCCGTTCTACGTAGTCGATTAACACGGGATTAATCGTGCCCTTGATGGTCAGCACGTCGACGCTCTGCCCCTGGGCGGAAACACTGGCGGCGAACGAAAGAGCCAGCAGCACCAGAACCCCGAGCAGTAATAATCTTCTAATTTTAATCATAGTCACAATCCGATATTTCTCTAATTATAAATAATATAACAATTCGCCAGCAATTGAAAATGCGCTTCATCACGCGGTAACGTCCTCGGGCTGACTTTGATGGACTGGTTCATGCTAACAGGAGTAATTCCTGAGGTCAAAATTATGGTAACACTAACTTGAAAAGATAAAGCTTGTTAGATTGTGAAAACAGGTGGAGGTGGTTCCTGCAGGAGCCACCTCCGTATAGCTTACTTTAAATATACTGTCTAACCAATATCTTGGGCATCTCACATTACGTATGATTGTGTTATATTAATCGCTGCAATGACCTGGCCCGATTATGCCGTTATTATAGTCGTCTAAAATCGTTGCCAGTTCGAGGAAATTTGCCCTTAATGGACTATTACCCTTTAGTGCCGCAATCTCTGCGGGGCTATATGTACCGAACAGAGAGGTTGCCTCATCAAAAGCAGCCTGAGCCGCACTGGGGTTGGCGCCATTTAAGAAGTTAAGCTCTGCCGCAATATAGGCATGCGCCAGTATGTAGTAAGCATTTCCCTTGGGTGATGTCCACAAAACCTCGTAATAACTCTGCCCGCTCAGGAAGAACGGTGTATCCGCGCCACCTGCGAGTTGAGCCCAGGTATCATCGTAGGGAGCGGGGCCATATTCCGAATGTGTCTTCCAGTACCCTGGCGTCAGGGTACAACCGCCGTTGCAGGTGAGAATACCAACCGAGGCTTCATCACTGTCTTCTCTTAGCGTAGGACAAGAACTCACTGAAATACCTGAAGCACTGGCGGAGAAGGTGGTCGGAACGGAGATATTAGTATAGAGCGTCCAATCAATAAATTCCCCCACCAATAGGTCTACGGGGTGGTCGTATTCAATATTGAACGGCGCGCCGATCGATACATGTACATTTTCGAGGTCGTAGGTGCCGTTATTGAGAACGACAACTTCAACGGTGACCTGGTCTCCAGAATATACATTGGCGGGCGTTGCCGTGACGGTCACTGAAATACTACTTGCGGCCATGGCCGGGATTGCCATTGCCAGGGTGAGACTAAGGGTAATGACGAGTGCCAGAATAGGATATAAAACTGCTTTTTTCATTGATTCCTCCTTTTATTATAGATATATTCAAGCTTAAATAGATATGTCTAAATTCGCCATCTATCTAAGATGTATTTTCCTATATGTATTATATACTTGAATAAACTAAAATATAGATATATTAGGTTAGAAATGAGTATTTTCAAAGTTAGCTTAAGGTAGGAAAGTATCGGGTGTTTTTACTGACCTTGTGTTAATCAAGTTAAATGGTTCCACATGAAGCCAAATTTTTAATATGAAGTAAGTATAATTCACTAACCATCAGGTTCACCCGGCACCGACTGCATCCCCCACTGACCATATTACTACTACTGTTTTGCAATTCTTCTTGTTTTTTCAACTTTGTTAAGTTATCTCTTGTCGCTTTTACGTGAGATTTACTTTCATACGTTTTTTCATGTTCCTGTAGACTTGTGTGTGTAATTAGTGTAAATTATTAGAGTATTTACATGGATATCTACGGGAAAATCAGATGAAAGTCCAGAGAAGTAAAGGCATGCGGGACCTGTTGCCCGCCGACATGAACCTGTTCCGGCTGGTGGAAAAGATCAGCCGACAGTGCTGTACGAACTGGGGTTATCAGGAGGTAAAAACGCCTACTATCGAATACCTGTACCTTTTTACCTCGGCCGGTACGTTAACGCCCGGCAGGTTGGGCAAGGTCTATTCCTTCCTCGACTGGGACGGCTGGAGCGGCGAAAGGGTCGTCCTGCGTCCTGACGGTACCATTCCCGTCGCCCGGCTTTATACCGAGAACATGGAGGCCGACGGCATAGCGCGGCTGTATTACACGGCGAATATCTTCATGTTCGAAGAAGACGGTGAGAAACCCCGGGAGCGTTACCAGCTGGGAGCGGAGCTTATCGGGGAGGCATCCCGGACCGCCGACGTGGAACTGGTGGCTCTCATCATGGATATCATCGGTAAACTCGGTATACGGAAAGTGGAATTACGGCTGTCTCACGCCGGTCTCATTAGAACCATCCTGGACACTCTCGGACTCGATACCGGAGAACAGAGCCGGTTGTTCGACCGCATTCTCGAAGGGGACGAAGAAGCCCTGAACGAACTGGACGGTGATAACAACGATTATCGAAAAATGCTCCTGCCTCTATTGAATTTGAAAGGCAAATCTTCTGATTATTTACGAAATCAACGGGAAGCACTGGTGGAAAGCCGGGAAGATATCGCTCCGTATATCGACGATTTCCTGAAAACCATCGGTATGCTGGACTCGCTGGGATATCACTATCATATCGATATCGCCTCCGGGGCCGGCTTCGAGTACTATACCGGCGCCATCTTCCAGCTTTATTCCGACGGAGAGAAGATCGGCGGGGGCGGCCGTTACGATGCCCTGATTTCCGCTATGGGCGGCGGTGACGTACCCGCCTGCGGATTCGCCCTTTATCTCGACCGGGTTATGAGGCTGATTAGTCCCGATATTATACCGGAGCCGGAAAAGGAGAGTGTTATCATCAAGCTTCAGTCCGGGGACGATAAAGAAGTTCAGGCGGTTTTTCAACTGGCTCAAAGCCTCCGGAGTGCCGGATATATAGCCGGGATTGATTCCGGCAAAAAGGACGCCGCCGGCTATCGCTGGGTTATTGAATTTAACAAAGATACTTCCGGTTATAGAGTGAGAAGTGCTGAAAGCGCTTCACCGGCTGATGTGCCGACACCGGCCGGTGTATTAGAATTCCTGGAGGGTAATCGTGCCGATAAAACTGGCTCTGCCTAAGGGCCGGCTGCTCAGGAAAACGGCGTCGTTACTTCAGAAAGCCGGCTGGCGTCTGGATGAATATCACTCGGAGATGGGCTTTTACCGGCCACGCTCGGAGAAATACCCGGACATGTTGATCAGGGTCTTCCACGAAAAGGACATCCCCATCCAGATAGCCTTGGGCAACTATGACATCGGGATATGCTGTCGTGACTGGATTGAAGAACTGATGGTGAAATATCCCACCAGCGAACTGGTCAAGGTACGGGACCTGGGATACGGCGGCGGCAGCCTCTATATGGCGGCGGCAACGCCAAACTCCGGGAAGTCAGGTAACGGACTGGTGCGTATCGCCGGCGAATACCCCAATCTGGCGGAATCCTATGCTTTGAAACAGCGTCTGGACAGGTTCAGTGTGCTCTCTCTCTGGGGTGCCGCCGAGGTCTATCCCCCGGAAAACGCCGATCTGGTATTACTTTCGGCAAAAGATGCCGGAGAACTTGCTGAGTTCGGCATGGTCGCACTAGGACGTGTACTGGACTACAGCGCTTTCCTTATCGCCAACCAGAAAAGCCTGGAATCGAAAAACCTCCGGGAGATAATTGACTCAATCGGCGAAAACGTAGCCGAAACGCCTGAAAAAATACATTCGGAAGAAACTCTCCGGAAACGGGATGCCGTCAGGATTTCCGGCAGGGGAGGCGTGGGGAAAGATACCGTACGGCTGGCTTTACCCGACGGGCATCAGCAGAAGCCGACGGTGGAATTTCTCCAGAAGGCCGGTATAACGGTCGTTGATTATCCCTCGACGACGGGCAATCGCCGACCGGAAATAGATATAGACGGTGTATCAGTGAAAGTAATCCGACCCCAGGATATGCCGCAGCAGGTGGCCAATGGTAATTTCGACCTGGCGATAACCGGGCAGGACTGGCTTGAGGAGCACCTCCGCCAGTTTCCTTCCAGTCCGGTGCGGGAGCTGGTTAAACTGGGATTCAGCCGGGTGAGGCTGGTGGCGGTCGTCCATCAGGACCTGGTCGTTGATGATGCCGACGAACTGAGCCGTTACTTTTCCGGTAACGGTAAACCCCTGCGGGTGGCTTCGGAATACGTCAACCTGGCGGACTGCTATGCCCGGGAGAACCACCTCGGTCACTATCTGGTTATTCCTACCTGGGGTGCCACGGAGGCTTTTCTGCCGGATGACGCCGATTTACTTATAGAAAACACCGAGACGGGAAGGACAATCGCCCGGCACAACCTGAAAATCATCGATACTCTTTTCGTGTCTACATCATGTATTATCGGCAACACCAGCGCCGGCCGGGACCCGAAAAAACAAAAGACGATAAACGGTATGCTGGAACGAATGAAGAAAGCCGCCGGGGAAACGTCATGAAAATAATAAAAGGCTTTCAGAATGTGAAGGACTCCCTGTTGAGTCAGGCGCGGCAGCAGGCTCTGGCTGACGACGGGAAAGAAGCGGCTGTTCGCGAAATCGTCGCCGGGGTACGCGAAAGAGGCGATGTCGCGTTGTTCGATTTTACGGAGAAGCTCGACGGCGTACGGCTGACATCGCTGGAGGTCGAAAAAGCAAAGATAGAGCAAGCCTGCCGTAAGATTGATGCCGACCTCCGGTCGGCCCTGGAACTGGCAGCGGACCGGATTACCGCTTTTCACCGGGAGCAGAAAGAACGCCTCGTTCGCGATAAAACCGGTGCCGGGCTGGGCTGGGTGATGCGCCCTTTGCGAAGCGTGGGCGTGTATACCCCGGGCTTTCAGGCGCCCCTGCCTTCCTCGGTGCTGATGACGGCTGTTCCGGCCAGAGTCGCCGGGGTTGATGAGATAATCTTGGCTACGCCTCCGGATAAAGAAGGCAACGTCTCGCCGGTAACGCTGGCAGCGGCTAAAATAGCCGGTATCGACCGCGTATTCTCAATCGGCGGTGCTCCGGCGGTAGCCGCGCTGGCTTACGGGACGGAATCCGTCCCTAGAGTGGATAAAATCTGCGGTCCGGGCAACATTTACCTGTCACTGGCGAAGAAACAGGTTTTCGGCGACGTTGGCATCGACGGGCTGTACGGCCCGAGTGAGGTAATCATCATCGCCGATGATTCAGCTGACCCTGAGTACTGTGCCGCCGACCTCCTGGCGCAGGCGGAGCACGGCTCGGGAGCCGCGGCTATATTAGTTACCACTTCCGCGAAACTCGCCGATTCGGTAAACGGTGAGATTGAGAAACAGCTGGGAGAATTATCACGGCGGTCCGTCGCCGCCGAGGCTCTGTATAGCCGGGGGATGATTGGCGTCGTTGCCGATGTTGACGAAGCTGTAGAGCTCGTTAATCTCTTTGCTCCCGAGCATTTGTGCCTGGTGGTGACGAATGCCGCTTCATATATTGAGAAGGTAAAGAACGCCGGCTGCCTGTTCCTGGGTGAGGATTCCCTCGAGGCTCTGGTCGACTACGTGGCGGGGCCGAGTCACGTATTACCCACCGGCGGCACGGCGCGGTTCGGTTCGCCGTTGAATATTCTGGATTTCGTTAAGTTGATAACCGTCGTCAATACGGGCGATGAAGATATAACGAGCCTGGGTAAAGCCGCGTCGGTTATCGCCAGGGCGGAAGGACTTGACGCGCACGCCCGGGCGATTGAAAAACGACTGAATAAAGGGAGTTAAAGGTAAGTTAACGTGAATTCAGATGAAAAAACCGGCATCGAGCGACTGGTCAGGTCGAACCTGGCAGGTTTCACCGGCTACAGCGCCAGCATATCCCCGGATACTCTGAAGGACAGGGTTGACGTATCGCCCGAGAGCATTATCAAGCTGAACGCCAACGAAAATCCTTACGGCTGTTCACCGCGGGTGCAGCGGGCTTTAGCCGATATTTCCAATATCAGCATCTATCCGGATAACGGCCAGCAGGAACTGCGCAGTCTTCTGGCGAAATACGCCGGAGTGCCTGTCGAACGCGTTGTTGCCGGGCACGGCAGTAATACTTTGATAGATATGCTGGTACGGCTCTTCGTAGGGCCGGGTGACGCGGTGATTAACTGCGTACCCACCTTCGATATTTACCGCTTCTCTACCGAAATTTGCGGCGGCACGCTGGTAAATATCACGCGGGATAAGGATTATAATATTGATATCGCCGGAATCATCTCCGCTGTTGGTGAAAATACAAAATTGATATTTATCGCCAACCCCAATAATCCCACCGGGAACGTCGTTCCGCGGGATGAAGTGATGAAAATCCTGGAAACCGGCGTGCCGTTATTGCTGGACGAAGCCTATTATGAATTCTACGGCGAAACACTGATGCCGCTGACGGAAAAATATGATAACCTGATGATTTTGCGTTCCTTCAGCAAGTGGGCCGGTCTGGCGGGTTTGCGCGTCGGTTACGGCGTCTTTCCGCCGCGTATCGCCGATTACCTCATGGCTATCAAGATTCCCCACAGCATCAGCGTCGTCGCCGAGATGGCGGTCAGAGAGTCGCTGGCGGACCTCGATTACCTGCGGGAAAGAGTCCGGGATATCGTCGCCGAGAGAGAAAGGCTTTATCGGGAATTACAGTCTATCGACTGGCTGAAAGCCTTTCCCTCGAAAGCCAACTTTATATTCTGCAACGTATTGGAAGGCGGCGCCCGTGATTTGTTCCTGAAGCTGGAGAAGAAGGGTATCCTCGTACGTTATTTCGACATTCCTCTACTGGAAAACAGCATCCGCATAACCGTCGGCAAACCGGAACACACCGACGCTCTTCTACGGGCTTTGCGGGTGGTCGGACCATAATTCGGGGGGGATATTATGAACGCTGAAAATGCCGTATTCCGTCGTTTGCAGGAACACCTGGATAATTCGCCGGTGGGTTATCCCCGCACCGAGTCCGGCGTGGAGATAGAATTACTGGAAAAGCTCTTCACACCGGAAGAAGCGGAAATAGCCACCTTTCTATCGACGATAAAGCTGGAGCCGGTTAAAACGATTCAACGCCGGCTCGAGAAAAGCGGACTGGCTATGTCGCGGGACCAGCTTCAGAAAAAGCTGGATACCATGGTACGCAAGGGCGTCATCCTGGTCTACCGCGAGGGCCACAAGGAAAGGTGCTACAAGAACGCCGGTGTCACCGCCGGCGGCATCGTCGATTTCCAGGTCGACCGCCTGAGTCCGGAACTGGTGGAAACGATCGATAGATATCACAAGGAGCAATTCGCCGGTGCCGAAACCACCGGAAGTATTGGTATTCCCCAGTTGCGTACCATCCCGGTGGAGACCAGCGTTCCCGTATCCGGGCAGTACAGGGTCAGCACCTACGATGACGCCCGTTATCTCGTCGAGAACGCCCCGGGTCCCCTGGCGGTAGCCAACTGTGTTTGCCGCCAGACCAGGGATGTTAAAGGCGAAAGCTGCCGGTATTCCGATATCCGCGAGACCTGCCTCCAGATAGGCCCCGACCATGCCCGGCAGTACGTCGACATGGGAATAGGGCGCTATATTAGTAAGGGAGAAGCTCTGAATATTCTTGACAGGGCCCGGGAGGCGGGATTTATCCTGCAGCCGGAGAATTCATTGAATCCGGAAACCATTTGTTGCTGCTGCGGCGATTGCTGCGGACTTCTCAGCGCGGTCAAGAAAGCCCCCCGGCCCGCCGATATGTACGCCAGTAACTATTACGCCGTCGTCGATGCCGAAATATGTAAAGGCTGCGGCACCTGTATTCAACGCTGTCAGCTTGAAGCCAGGGAGTTGGTAAACGGTAAAGCGGTGGTTGACCTCGACCGCTGTATCGGCTGCGGTAACTGCGTGGTCACCTGCGAACCGGGCGCCAGCCACATGGTGGAAAAGGAAATCAGGCACGTTCCCCCCAAAGACAAGGACACCATGTTCCTGAACATTCTGGAGAAAAAGATAGGCAGGTGGGAAGTGCTGAAACTCCGTTTGAAAATGCTTCTCGGCATCAGTGTGTAAGTATTACCGGTATTTCATAATGCCCCGGGTTTGTATATATTCTTTACATTAAATTTCCTAGCTGCATGATTATTCTACACTAGCAGTAATTAATTTACTTGATTTCTACAATATCGCGTGAAGTAATGGCAATATAATGCACATACCACTTGACAAATGTATAATATATGGTATAATT
>JASFHJ010000032.1:0-9545 GCA_050123255.1 Dehalococcoidia bacterium | reverse complement strand
TAGGCTAATTTTCAGGAAAACACCCGTAAATCATGAAAACACCGGCCAGAACCATGATTATCCCGGCAATAACCTGCCGGTTGAAAAAATCTATCTTCCGGTTGACTATCCAGGAAATCAGTAAAACGAAAATAACTGTGGTTGTAACCCGCTAACGCTTAAATGTCCAGTGTACACCTAAATTTTCCGCCTTCCGCGCCAAATAATATAGTGTACGACCAATAAACGAACGCTCCGTGTCAATAGCGCCGTAACGGCAGACTTCGTGGCAACATAAACAATGTGTGCATTTACCGGTATTAATTACAGCCCTTTTCTCTATTATAGATATAACATCAGCCGGACAATTCTCCTTGCACTCCTGACAGCCGACACATAGGTCCTTAATCACTACAGGTATTATGTCAAGTTGCCTTGAGATGAATTTAGCTAAAAAGGCCGGCATCTTTTCTACCAGAATATTCGAGTAATTGGATGGCAGATTAAAATCAGTTACTGTAACACTGTTGATTTCTTCGCCAACGGTTTCAATATTTTGCAGATTGCCGTTTCCCAGGCCTCTTTCATCAGCATGTTTGGTTGTCAATATGTCGAAAGGTTCTATTCCTATGATTCTTGCGGCAACTGCGTCAAGCGCTACAGCATCCCTGCTGGCTATAATCAACCCTAAATTTCTTAGAGTTCCTGAGGCCGGTCCTTCACCCTCCATAGCGACAATACCATCGATAATCGTGAGATCAGGAATAATCACCGAAAACACATCCGTTAACACCTTGCTGAAATCTTCTATATTTTTGTAATCAAAGTGATACTTACTTCGGGAGCCTTTTGGTATCAGACCATAGCTATTTTTTATACCGCCGGTAAACACGGCTTTAGAATGAGTTTTAAATTTGGGAAGATTTACCAGTATATCTGCTTCCAGAGCCGACTTTGATATGTATAACTTATCCAAAATAAGTCCTTTACATTCTACTTCGACAAATCCTCTCTCTCTCAAATTTACGAGATTCACTCTTGATTCATTACAAATTTTTCTTATTCCAGATAATTCATATCCATCATTCGTTCCATTTTGAATATCATCACCAACGGTAATCTCAGCACCTGATTCCTTCAGATTCTCCACCACTGCTTTAACGAATATCGGGTGAGTGATGATTCCTCTCTCTGGTTTTGATGCCGGTGAAAGATGGTTGATTTTCACCAGAACTCTGTCGTTCTTTTTTATAAAATTATCTAAACCACCTATAAGACTCAAGCAGTTCTTAACTGCTTGATAGACCTCGTCATAGTCATACCCACCAGTTTTGGCTATGGATACTGTAGATTTATTCATTGTTTCTCCGACTCATTTCAAGTTTATATTAATATATTTAAACAAAATTATAAAGTTAAAAAACGATAATGTTATTTTGAACCATTTTGTGCCAATACCTAAAATTCAGTGGGATTATTCCCTCGGGTCAGTAACGAAAAGCACTCAGATTTTAATTTGAGAGCGTCGGGAGCTAGATTTCGGCTAAATTTCAGGAAAACCACCCATAAATCATGAAAACACCGGCCAGAACCATGATTATCCCGGCAATAACCTGCCGGTTGAAAATATCTATCTTCCGGTTGACTATCCAGGAAAACAGTAAAACGAAAATAACTATGGTCGCCACCAGCGGCTGGACAACGCTGACCGGGCTGTACTTCAACGCGGTAAACCGGAACAGATGACCCACCACCAAGAAAACGGCACTTGTCGACAGCATCAGCAACGCCGGCTTGCTTTGCCGTACCACCGCCCGGCGCTGTTTGGTGTTGACCAGTAACATAACCGATATTACCGCAAAAGCTGCCAGGTACATGATGAAGGTGGGCGCGTAAATCTCATCGACCTCCTGCATCACCGGCCGTATCAAGGTAGCCGAAGCCGCCGAGCAAATCGCCGTCCCCAGTCCCATCACAAGTCCCCGGGTGGATATCCGGAAAGCACTGCGGCTTATCTCGGTGGTCGTCAGCACCGCCCCGAACATTATCAACAGCGCCGCGATTATCTGGAGGGCTGTAATTTCCTCTCCCAGTAGAAAAACACCGAAGACAACGGAAAAGACCACCGACGTACGGGTGATGGCCGCCGTGGGATTGGCGCCGATTATCCGGGTGCTGTTGAAAAAAAGATAACGGGCGATCACCAGGTGTATCAGTCCAGCGGCGATAAGCAGCAGGTATTGTTTCCAGGTTAACGAGACAAACGCTTTCCATTCGCCGGCGAAAGTTACCAGCAGGACGAATACCGGCGTTCCCACCAGCAATGATATTGCCAGGGGCGTAAAAGACTCCTCCGACTGATAGGTCGCCCTCCTGACCAGTATCTGGGTAAGAGCGAAAGTGGCGGCTGTCAATATAGCAAAAAGAGGTCCAAAATCCATTAGTGTATTTATGTAAAGTTATTTCTGCCCGACCAGTACACCGCTGATTTTAGCTATTAAGGCATTCAATCCCCATTTTCTTTCAGCGGAAATAAGCAAGGTGTTTTCTTCTGCAGCGATTTCCTGAGACGAAAAATACTCCAGCGCCGATTCCTCATCACGGATTTTGCTATCATCCAGTAAACAATCGATTTTATTGAGTACCGTAATCCTGGGTTTTTCGTTCAATTCCAGTTCACCCAGGATATCCTCGACAGTCTGGCACTGCTGCGAAGCGTCCGTAGAAGCGAAATCCACCACGTGGATCAGCAGACTGGCTTCGGATAGCTCCTCCAGCGTCGCCCTGAAAGCATCGATAATAGTCGGCGGCAGCTTGCGGATAAACCCCACGGTATCCGTAAGCAGGACGGTCTTGTTGTCCGGTAGAGTCAGCCGGCGGGTGGTCGGGTCCAGCGTAGCGAACAGCCGGTTATCCGCCAGCACTTCCGCCCGGCACAGGGCGTTCAACAGCGTACTCTTACCGGCGCTGGTATAGCCCACCAGGGCTACTACCGGGATGCCTCTTTTATCACGGCGACGGCGGTACAGCTGCCGGTGCTTGCGGATATCGTCCGTCTGCTGCTTGAGTCGCTGGATTTTACGCCGGATAATCCGGCGGTCGGTCTCGATTTGTGTTTCGCCGGGTCCTCTGGTGCCGATACCGCCGCCCAGTCTTTCCAGGTGCTGCCATTGCCCGGCGAGTCGCGGCAGTAAATATTGATACTGCGCCAGCTCCACCTGCAAACGCCCCTCACGGGTACTCGCCCGCCGGGCGAAGATGTCCAGTATCAGGGCCGCCCGGTCGATCACCTTCACCCGCAGGGCTTCTTCCAGGTTCTTCTGCTGCGCCGGTGAAAGCTCGTCATCGAGTATCAGGGTACCGTATCCGGTTGTCTCTTTCAGATATTGTAACTCCTCCAGCTTGCCTTTACCTACGTATAAAGAGTTCGACGGCGCGGGTAACTGCTGGATCATCTTTCCGGCTACTCTGGCTCCGGCGGCGCCGGTCAAACGGGCCAGTTCATCAATCGAATTTTCGGCAAACTCCCTTTCCCTTTTCCCTTTCGAGGTTACCGCCAGTAACAAAGCTTTTTCCGGTTCGGTTTTGGTGATAATCGCTTTTTTAGGAATAGCAACCTCCTGATGTTATGCCAATTTATCTCTTGGGAGTCAGCCGCCGGGTGTTACGCCACCCGGAAAGTCTGGATAAGCCCTTGACCAGGGCGGCATCCGGTACGGTTAAGGATAGCCTGACGTAGCCTTCGCCGCCTTTGCCGTACCCTGTCCCCGGAGTCACCGCTACATTTACCTGGTCGAGTAAATCAGCGGTAAAGTCGACGGAATTATAGCCTTCGGGTACCTTCGCCCAGACATACAGGCTGGCTTTGGGAGTCTTCACCTCCAACCCGATGTTTTCCAGCACTTCCACCACCAGGTCGCGGCGTCTCTGGTAGATGGCATTATGCTCCGCGATGCAATCCTGCGGTCCGCTAAGCGCCTCGATGGCCATATACTGAATAGCCTGGGGTATCCCCGAATCAAGGTTCGATTTCAAAGTCCTTAAAGCCTTGACAATCCCGGCGTTGCCGACCACCATCCCGATCCGCCAGCCGGTCATGTTATAGGTCTTGGACAGCGAATGGAATTCCACGCCGACATCACGGGCGCCTTCCGCCTGAAAAAAGCTGACGGGCTGATAGCCGTCGTAAGCCACCTCGGTATACGGGCCGTCATGGCAGACAATGATATCGTTCCTTTTAGCGAATTCAACCACCCGATTATAAAAATCGAGGTCCGCCACCGCTGCCGTGGGATTGTTGGGATAATTAATCCAGAGCATTTTGGCTTTTTTTAAAACGTCCTGGGGAACGCTGTTCAGGTCCGGTAAATAATTGTTCTTTTCGTTTATCGGCAGATAGTGCACTTCCCCACCCGCCAGAGATGTACCTATGGGATAGACGGGGTAACACGGATCGGTTACCAGGGCGATATCTCCGGGATTGATAAAACAGAAAGCAATATGGGCTATACCCTCCTTGGCTCCGATTAGCGGCAGGACCTCGTCGGTATCCAGGGATATATCGAACCTTGACTGATACCATTTAGCGATGGTTTTACTTAATTCCGGCAATCCTGCCGATTCCGGATAGCGATGATTGGCAGGTTCCTGAGCCTCCCGGCAAAGTCGCTCGATGATATGAGGGGGCGTGGGAATATCGGGATCACCGATGGCAAAACTGATAACCTCTTCGCCTTTCGCCCTCTTTTCGGCTATTTTTCTTCTTATTTCCACGAACAAATACGGTTGCAGTTCCGATATTCTTTTGGCTATTTGCATAGACTACACCTCAATCAGGCCATTTGCCTTCGAAAACAATTTCCGCGCTGCCGCTCAGGACAACCTCCCCGTTATCGCTGTATTCCACTTCCAGAGCGCCTCCGGGAAGACGGACCGACACCTTATTACCGGTATATCCCAGAATCCGCGATACCACGGCGATAGCGCAGGCGCCGCTGCCGCAGGCCATTGTCTCGCCCACTCCTCTTTCCCAGACCCGCGCTTCAATACTGTCCGTGCCGATGACCCGGGCTATTTCAAAATTAGTCCGGTGCGGAAATAACGGCAAATATTCCACCAGCGGGCCTATGCTGGAAAGAGCGAAATCTTTAACCGGCTTATCGCTGAAAAACACGGCATGCGGGTTTCCCATGGAGACCATATAAAGCATCAGTTCAAGTCCTTCCACATTTACCCGGTAACCGATTATGTTATTTATGTCAACTAACTCCCCTGCTCCTTTTTCCAGGTCCAGCGGAATTTCTGCGGCGCTGAACCTCGGTTCACCCATTATTGCGTAAAAGCCGGTGATTTTCTCATTATCCCTGAGTTGTTTGAGCCGGCTGATACCGGCGGCCGTTTCCACGGTTATTTCTTCGGTATCAGGAGCGATTTTACCTTTCTCGATGGCATATCTCACCAGGCACCTCAAGCCATTACCGCAGATTTCAGCCTCCGAACCGTCGGCGTCGAAGGTCTGCATCCGGAAATCGGCTTTATCCGATAACCTCACCAACAACAGGCTGTCAGCCCCGATTCCCAGATGACGGTCGCACATATCTACCGCCAGACTGGGCCAGTTGCGGACCAATCCGTCGGCTTCGACTAATATAAAATCGTTACCCGTGCCCTGTAACTTGACAAATTCCATCTCGTGTCCTTACGGGTCCTTTCTATTCAATCCCCAGGAAATTCCTGACTAATTCCTTAATTCCCCGGGTATTATCGTCTTTAATATCAAACCAGTGTATATTCTCGTCTCTAAGCCGGAACCAGGCATACTGGTGCCTGATGAAGCGATGGGTCTCGGTCTTCATCTTTTGCCTGGCGGCATCCAGAGACAACTCGCCCCGGAGGTACTGGCCGACCTGACGATAACCGATACCCGACATTGCCGGTAAAGTAAAATCATACCCCATTTTCAGTAAATTTTCCACCTCCCCCACCAGTCCCCGCTCGAACATGACGTCGATTCTTTCATCAACAATTCGATAAAGGGCGGCTCTATCGGTGGTGAGTCCGATTACGAGAGAGCCGAACCCGGGTTCTTTTTTTTGTCCCAGGCTGGAAAACGCAGTTTGCGTCTTGTTGTGTACTTCCAGCGCCCGGATGATACGGCGCAGGTTATTCGGGCCGATTTTACCGGCCGCCCCGGGATCTATCTTCAACAGCTTTTGATAAAGTTGTGCCGTCCCTTCCTCATCGGCTAACTTCTCATAACTGTCCCTGAACTCGGAGTCGGGAGATACGCAGGGTATCTGCCAGTTCTCCAACAAGGCTTTGGCGTATAACCCGCTTCCCCCCACCAGAAAAGGTATTTTTTCACGACTCCAGATATCCTCCATGGCACGGTACGCCATCTCCTTGAACTGCGCCAGACTGAATGGTTCACCGGGTTCGATGATATCCACCAGGTGATGCGGCACGAGGTTCATCTCTTCGGGTGTGGGCTTGGCGGTGCCGATATCGAGATAACGATAGACCTGCCGGCTGTCGGCGCTGATTATTTCACCGTTGAAGTTCCGGCATAGACCCAGCGCCAGCCGGCTCTTGCCGATGCCGGTGGGACCGACTATAGCTATCAGACGCTCCATACACTCAGGCTGCACCCCTGATATCGGCGGTCTGTTGTACGATGCTGGCAAAGGCATCGGCCTTAAGGCTGGCTCCACCCACCAGCGCTCCGTCGATTTCCGTCTGCCCCATTATCTCGGAGATATTGTCGGCGGTGACGCTGCCCCCGTAAAGAATCCGGACGCTTTCGGCGATATCGTTACCGTGCTGGTGGGCAACCAGTTGCCGGATAAAGCCGATGGTATCGTTAGCCTGGGCGCCCGTCGCCGACCTGCCCGTACCGATAGCCCAGATGGGTTCGTAAGCGATTACCGTACCGCTGAGGAAATACATGCGGTCGGAAGCATCGTTAATCTGCCGGGCCAGGACCTCCTGTGTCTTGCCGGCTTCATTTTCCTCAAGGGTCTCTCCGACGCACATGATGGGTTTTACTTTAACGTCAATCGCCGCCCGTACTTTTTTATTCACGATGTCTCCGGTTTCTCCGAAATACAGGCGTCGCTCCGAATGCCCGATAATCACGTAATCGCACAATCCCGCCAGCATCGGAGGCGATACCTCACCGGTATAGGCACCCTTTTCCTCGTAGTACATGTTTTGAGCGCCCAGCTGAATGGAACTGTTTTTGAGTATTTCCCCGACAGATACCAGCGATACGAACGGCGGACAGACTACTTTCTCCACGCCCTTTATCCTGTTCAAATCCGGCAGCATCGACTTTACCAGATTTACCGCTTCGTCAACGGTGGTATTCATTTTCCAGTTTCCAGCAATCATCGGAACGCGCATTTTCTACTCCTAGGCTCCGTATTTTCTTAATTTCATGGCGTTCGCCATGGTCACATGGATTATCTGTGTGGCATTCAGTCTACCCAGGCCGCCGCACAGGAAAGCTCTCTCGGAAAAATCCTCTACCGCATCGGGGCGGCAGTTCTCCGCCACGATAAGCGCCGGCACCGGGTGCCAGCTGTGCCCGCGTACTACCGCCGGCGTGGAATGGTCGCCGGTAATCACCAGTACATCCGGCTTTAACTCCGTGATAACCGGCAAGGCGGCGTTTACCTGCTCCAGCACTTGACACTTTCTTGAGAAATCACCGTCTTCACCGGCGCTGTCGGTACCCTTGATATGAACGAAAAAGAAATCATAGTCCTGGTAATACTTCTTCACCGTTTCGAATTCTTCTTCCAGCGTATTTCCGGCTTCGGCCACCTCCATACCTACCAGACGGGCTAAACCCCGGTACATGGGATAAATGGCAACAGCCAGCGGGGATATTTTATAGACTTCCTGCATCGTGGGAAGCTTCGGCTGCCGGGAGAATCCCCGGAGTAAAATCATGTTAGCCGGGTGATAATCCGCCAGGCGTTCTCTGGCTTCCTTGATAAATTGATTGGCAATCTCCGATAACCTGATTGCCCCGGAATCGCCGTGTACCAGCGGCCTTATTTCCGCAGGAGGCACCCCGGTTCGTTGGGGATCGGACTCGGTTACTTCCGCCGCCAGGTATTCACCGTGAAAGACCGCTACGAAGCGGTGTTCCCTCACCGGATGAACGGTGACTTTAACATTGGGTATGTTAATTTCACTCAGGACCTCGCACAGCTCAATGCAGCGTTCGGTGGATATCCGCCCGGCCCGGCGATCGGTAACATTTCCGCTTTCGTCCAGCGTGCAAAAGTTACCGCGGGTAGCAACGTCACCCTGCTGCAGTTCGACATCAATGCCGATAGCCTCGAGGACTCCCCGCCCGATGTTGAATTCCAGCGGATTATATCCGAAAAGCGCCAGGTGCCCCGGAGCGCTGCCCGGCGTTATCCCCGGTCCTATCGGGTCCGACATACCGCTGATACCCAGCGACGCCAGCTTATCCATGTTGGGAATATTCGCCGTCTCCAGTTCCGATTTTCCCGTCGCAGGGTCCGGCAAGCCGCCAAGTCCGTCGATGGTTAAAAGTACTATCTTGCTCGGGGTTTTTACGGACAATCTTCGAATCAGGTCCAAATCAACCATTGTCTTTTCCTTTTAACGGGCTATTTGTCTTTCAATAATACCACGCCCGGCAACTCTTCGCCCCCCAGGAATTCCAGGGAGGCTCCCCCGCCGGTGGAGATAAAGGTAATCCTGTCATCCAGTCCTAATGAATATATCACCTCGGCCGTGGAGCCCCCACCGATAATGGTCGTTGCATCAAGGCCGGCGATATACCTGGCTATATCGTTGGTGCCGCTGGCAAACCGGGGTATTTCCTCGATGCCCATCGGGCCGTTCCAGAAAATCGTCCGGGCTTTCTTAAGTTCGTCGCAGTACAACCCGACCGTTTCAGTACCGATATCTACTATCATTTTATCTTCGGGTACGCTGTCGGCCGATACGACTTCTCCCCGGGCTTCTTTGTTTATCTCAGCGGCAACCACGACGTCCACGGGCAGCAGGATGCGCACGCCGCTTTTATCCGCCTGTTCGAGTAACTCCAGGGCAATATCGATACTCTCTTCTTCCACCAGGGATTTGCCCGTCCGGTATGATTTAGCCCTGAGAAACGTCGCCGACATCGCCCCGCCGATGATAAAAGCTTCCACCTTATCCATAATATTCTCGAGGATAGCTACTTTATCACTTACCTTGGCGCCACCGAATATGGCGATAAACGGCGTCTCCGGGTTTTCCAGGAGGCCTCCCAGGGTATTTATTTCTTTCTCCAGCAGGAACCCCGCCACCGCCGGAAGATACCGGGTAATCCCCGCCATGGAGGCATGTGCCCGGTGCGAGGTCCCGAAAGCGTCATTGACATACACGTCACCCAACCCGGCTAGGGCTTTAGCGAACCGCTCATCACCTTCCTCTTCCTCGGTGTGAAAACGCAGGTTTTCCAGTAATAATATATCCCCACCCTTGAGAGCACCTACTGCTGTCTCTACTTCGGGGCCTATACAGTCATCAGCCATCCCCAC
>JASFHJ010000031.1:0-9782 GCA_050123255.1 Dehalococcoidia bacterium | reverse complement strand
TGCGGCTATCATGCTATTACCTTCGGTCACCTTATCGGCGAACTAGTGCGGCGAATTACCGGTAAAAGTCTGGGGACGTTCTTCAGGGAAGAGGTAGCCGGACCGCTGAATGCCGACTTTCACATAGGATTCGGGCCGGAACATGACCATCGAGTTGCTGAGATGATTCCCCCTCCGATACTTGAGCCGGGCGACCCCGGATACGTGGAGATGCCGCCCGATTCGATGCTGGTAAAAACATTGACGAATCCCCCGGTAACCTATGATTGTCTTAAAGAGAGGTCATGGCGGGATGCCGAAATACCGGCAGCTAACGGACATGGCAACGCCCGGGCAATAGCGAGGGCGGGGGCGGTAATGGCCTGCGGCGGTGAGCTGGACGGCGTCCGTCTGATGGGATTCGAAACCGTAGAGAAAGCCATCGAGGAGCAAATATATGATACCGACCTCTGCCTCGGTATTCCCATTCGTTATGGATTGGGTTTCGGATTGAACAGTAAAGATACGCCCATGGGCCCGAATCCACGTACCTTCTGGTGGGGTGGAATGGGTGGTTCAGCGGTAATAATGGATCTCGATGCAAGGTTGAGCTTGGCTTACGTGATGAACAAGATGGCGCCTGATATGATAGGAGATATTCGCAGTGTGAGACTGGGTCAGGCGGTGTACGAATCTCTTGCCTAATTTCTGCAAATCCTGTAAAGTCAACACGTGAGTAAATCGGAGAAATCCGCCGCCAAAATGGTGTTCATCTGCCAGGAATGTGGCAAGGAAAGCTACAAGTGGCTGGGACGGTGTCCCGACTGCCAGCAGTGGAACACTTTTGTGGAAACAAAAGTCTCGGCTACCGCGGTATCGTCCCGGGCGGTTATGCCCCTCACCCCTCCGCAGGAGTTGTCCGATATTGAAATCGAGACCACCCACTGCACCCCCTTACCCATCGCCGAGTTCAACCGGGTATTGGGCGGGGGGCTGGTCGCCGGCTCGATGGTGCTTATCAGCGGCGACCCCGGAATCGGTAAGTCAACGTTGCTGTTGCAGGCTTCGGCGGCGGTGGCACAGAACGGCCGGAGGGCGGTCTACGTTACCGGCGAGGAAACGGTCCACCAGATAAAGCTCCGGGCGGAGCGGCTGGGACTGGACGGCGCCGGGCTTTTCATCATCGCCGATACCGACCTTGAAGCTGTCCTGGGTCAGGTGGAACAGCTTTCACCGGGTCTGGTGGTGGTCGATTCCATTCAGACCGTATTTTCCCCGGACATGGAAGCTACTCCGGGTAGTATCAGCCAGGTGCGGGAATGTACGGTGAGGTTGATGCGGTGGGCTAAGTCCAGCGGCGTAGCGGTGTTTATCGCCGGGCACGTTACCAAGGAAGGCGCTATCGCCGGCCCGCGCGTGCTGGAGCATATCGTCGATGTCGTCCTTTACCTGGAAGGCGAGCCCTTTAGCGCTTACCGGCTTCTCCGCAGCGTCAAGAACCGCTTCGGCTCCACGAACGAGGTGGGCGTGTTCGAGATGAAGGAAAAGGGCATGGTCGAGGTTGACAATCCCTCACAGGCTTTCCTTTCCCAAAGAGGTGAAGGTGCCGTCGGCTCGGCGGTGGTCTCCACCATCGAAGGCAGCCGGCCCTTGCTGGTGGAAATACAGGCACTGACGACGACCACCAGCTTCGGGCAGCCGCGGCGTACCGCCAACGGCGTGGATTTCAACCGTTTGCTGCTGGTGGCGGCGGTATTGACCAAGCGAGTGGGATTGCGACTGGGCAACCAGGATATTATGGTGAACGTCATCGGCGGGCTGCGGGTAAGTGAACCGGCGGCTGACCTGGGCATGGCTTTAGCGATAGCTTCCAGCAGTAAAGATGTAGAGGTTGCCCCGATGACCGCCGCGGTGGGGGAGATAGGTCTGAGCGGTGAAATCAGGAAGGTAGCCCAGCTGGAACGCCGACTCGGCGAGGTAGCCCGACTCGGTTTTACAAGGTGCATCGTGCCCAAAGCCGGGGATAAGATAAATAACATAAAAGACATACAGCTTATTCCGGTAGCCAGCTTGAGAGAAGCGGTGGCGGTGGGGCTGGTGGGGAAGTGAGTTTTTAATATTGTAGAATTGTCTAACAGGACTGTAACCAGAGCGTGATTAGTCGAAAATAGGAGTGAATTGTGAAACACGGTAGGTTACGATATTGTACCTTTCGAAGTAGCGTGCTTTGGGACTACCACAATCTTTGAATATGGTGATAACTACTGGAAATCCAAAATTTTCGTCAAATTCGACGTGTATACCTAGTACATAATTGTCAGATATATCTTCGTAATATTCACTTTCGCTGTAGGTACCTTCTTTTAACGAGAGCACATTTTCTGGTATCTTTTGAATTATGTTATCTAAGTGAGTGAATAATTCGTCAATCGAGTTACAATTCTCATATTTTAGTGTAGAAACAGAATAGCCTGTGACCGGATCAGCAGTGATAACGGTATTGGAATTATCAACCGTAAACTGGAAGGATTTGCTCGATATATACCCAGAAGATATACCTCCAAATCCTTCCCACATCACACCTCCACCAATCTCAACGCTTAACTCAAACTTGTACTTGGAAATATTTTGCGATTTCCACTCCTCATAATATTGGGATATTTCTTCAATTGTTCTTTTATTTTGCAGTCTTATATCTTGATAATGTTGGGAAGTAGCAATTCTATCAGATATTGTGTAGTAAAGGCCATATCCAATAATTACAACGAAGTACGCTACAGGAAATAGGAGAAGCAATAGTATTATTGAAGATATCCAACGTGACGGTTTTTGGAAAAGCCATCTAAATGGTCTAAGCAGGGGATTGCCTCTTTTTTCCTCGTTTACTTCCTGCATTTCCAGCATTCTAATACTTTTAATTCATCATGTCTATTATGGTAAACTTTCATAGTGCAAATATCTTGAAGGGTATTTTGTATAGCCATGACCACTAAAAAGCAAAAAGCCGCTGCTATCATCGTGGCGGCGGGGGAAGGGAAAAGGATGGGGGGCATCGATAAGGTTTTCACGCTTATCGGCGGGGAATCGGTGCTCGTACGGTCTACCCGGCCCTTCCAGCAGTGCAAGCTCATCGACCAGATTGTCGTGGTGGTCAGCGGCGAGAACGAGAAGAAGTGCCGTCGTTTGATAGCGGGTGAGGAATGGTCCAAGGTCAGCGATGTCTGCGTCGGTGGTAAGCGCCGGCAGGACTCCGTGGCGGCCGGACTGGAACTGCTGCGGTACTGCGACTGGGTAGTAATTCATGACGGCGCCCGCCCGCTGGTAACCGTCGACCTGATAGAGCGGGGACTGCAGGCGGCACGGGAAACCGGCGCTGCCGTGGCGGCTGTCGATGTTAAAGATACCATAAAGTTAGTGGATGATAACGGGACAGTGTCCCAGACGCTTTCACGTCAAAATCTGAGGGCGGTCCAGACTCCACAGGTATTTCGGGTCGATTTGTTACAATTGGCCCACCGCCAGCATTACAGGAACGTAACCGACGACGCGGCGATGGTGGAGAAAATGGGACACAAAGTTAAACTATACCAGGGTTCGTATGATAATATTAAGATAACCACTCCCGAGGACCTTATTCTAGCGGAGGAACTAATAAAGCGAAATGAAAAGTAATATGCGTGTTGGAATAGGCTATGATATACACCCCATGGAAAAAGGGAGGAAACTGATGCTGGGGGGTGTGCATATTCCCTATGATTCCGGTCTGGTCGGCTGGAGTGATGCCGACGTTCTGACGCACGCCATCATCGATGCCCTCCTGGGAGCGGCGGCGATGGGTGATATCGGGCGCCATTTTCCCCCCGGACATCCGGAATACCGGGACTTTTACAGCCTGGTACTGCTGGAAGAGATAGGCGACAAGATCGTCTCGGCCGGCTGGCGGATAGTCAACATAGACGCCACGGTGGTCGCCGAAGAGCCCGTGCTCAGCGATTATATCGACCACATGCGGGAGGCGCTCAGCCAGACGCTGACCATCAATATCAACCAGGTAAGCATCAAAGCCAGCACCACCAACGGGCTGGGTCTTATCGGGCAGGGGGAAGGAATCGCAGCGTATGCCGTCGCCATGCTGGAAGCGGAAGATTACTGAGGATAGCCATAAAATTTCAAGGGTTAAGCATAAATATGAAGATTTATAACTCTCTCTCGGCGAAAAAAGAGGAATTCGTACCCCTGGGCGATGAAGTAAGAATGTACGTCTGCGGCGTCAATCCCTACAGCGACTCTCATATCGGGCATGCTTTAAGCTATATCGTCTTCGATGTCGTCCGGCGGTACCTCGAATACCGCGGGTATAAGGTCAGGCACGTGGAGAACGTGACCGATGTCGAGGATAATATTATCGCCACAGCCAACCGACTGGGCATAACGGTCAAGGAGCTAACCGAAAAGTACACCGAGCGTTATTTCGAGGATATGGATAATCTTAACGTCCTGCGGCCGCATTATACTCCCAAAGCCACGGAAACCATCCCGGAAATCATTGCCATGACGCAGGGACTTATCGATAAAGGTTTTGCTTATGCCGTCGAAGGGGATGTTTATTTCCGCGTGAGAAAGGTTTCCGATTACGGCAAGCTCTCACACCGCACTCTCGACTCGATGAGAGCCGGAGCGCGTGTCGAGGCCGGAGAAGCCAAGGAAGACCCCATGGACTTCGTACTCTGGAAGGAATCCAAGCCGGGAGAGCCTTCCTGGGACAGTCCTTGGGGCAAGGGACGGCCCGGCTGGCATATCGAGTGCTCGGCGATGTCGATAAAATACCTCGGCGAGCAGATAGATATACACGGCGGCGGCCAGGACGTGGTCTTTCCCCACCACGAAAACGAGATTGTGCAGTCGGAGAGTTTTACCGGCAAGAACCCCTTCGTGAAATACTGGATGCATAACGGTCTGCTGCAAATGGGCGCCGACAAGATGAGTAAAAGCCTGGGTAACCTGATAACGATACGGGATGCTCTCAAGAAATACAGCGCCGACGCGATTAGGGTTTTCGTCTTGAGCAGTTACTATCGCAGTCCGTTGACCTACACCGAAGAGGCCCTGGACGCGGCGGCGCGGGGGGCGGAAAGGCTGCGGCAAACCGTTGCGCGGGAATTTAGAGGTAAAGAACCCACTGGCGAAATGGTTATTTCCGAATATAAAGAGCGGTTTATCAAGGCCATGGAAGATGATTTCAATACACCACAGGCACTGGCGGTGTTGTTTGATCTTGCTCATGATATTAATCGTGTCGGTGAGGTGGGGCATGGAGTTCATGATGCTGTAAGAATGCTAGTCGAGTTGGGCGATGTGCTGGGGCTGACTTTCAAATTACCTGAAGTGGCGATGGACGAAGAAATACAGGGTCGGATTGAAACGTTAATAGAAGAAAGGACGGCGGCGCGTAAAGAAAAGAACTGGAAGCTGGCTGATGAAATACGTAATAAACTCGATGAAATGGGGATAGTCCTGGAAGACGGTCCTGCCGGCACGACCTGGAAGCAAAAGCGATAGGAAAGGAATATTAATAAAGCGGGGAGATTGCCGCGTCGCTTCGCTCCTCGCAATGACAGAGAGGGATAGAAGAAAGCCAGCGGAGGTAAAGCATGTGGCAGAATGTAGCCTTTGTTTTAATAGGAATCGGCGTTCTGGTATTGATCGGCTGGGCGGTTAAGGGGTTTTTCCTTGATGGTAATATTCCCGTCTTAATACGCACCGCGGTAGGTCTCATGGGAGCGGGTGTTGTTCTATTGTTGGGCATTGCTATTAGAGACCGGATAATCAAAGCCAGAGAAGAAGATTTCAAGGGGGTAGATAAATGATTATTGCCACCAGCGAACAGGTAGAAGGTAAAAAAGTAAAAAAGACCATCGGAATGGTCAAGGGCAGCACCATCCGCGCCAAGCATATCGGCAAGGATATCATGGCGGCTTTCCGGGGTATGGCCGGCGGCGAGATAACCGAATATACCAAAATGATGGCGGAAGCCCGTGAAGAAGCCCTCAACAGGATGATCGAAGTCGCCGAGAAAGAAGGCGCCAATGCCGTCATAGCGGTCCGGTTCGGCACGTCGATGGTTATGCAGAACGCCGCCGAGGTGCTTGCCTACGGTACGGGTGTGGTGCTGGAATAAATGATCCCGGTAAAGACTCTGGCCAATCTGACTGGATACGTCACCCGGCGAGAGGGCAGGAAATTCCTCAGGCTGGGGGAGGAAATCGATGAAGCCGTAATCACCCCGTCCGGCCTGGGGGAATATACCGAGCCTTCGCTTTATATCCACATCCCTTTCTGCAAAAGCCTGTGCCCCTTTTGCTGTTTTAACAGGTATCTCTTTGATGAAGAAGTTGCCCGTCAGTATTTCAGGTCTTTGAGAAAAGAACTTGAAATATATATAGAAAAAGGCTTCATATTTTCAGATTTCTACTTCGGGGGCGGCACTCCCACGGTACTCATGGATGAGCTTACCGACTTTATAGATTTTCTCAGGGATAAATTCACAATCAAGCAGATTTCGCTGGAAACGACGCCCCGCGAGATAAACGCGGAAACGGTAGCGGCTCTCAAGGATGCCGGTATCAACCGGCTTTCCATCGGGGTGCAGAGTTTCGACCCGGAAATCCTCAGGGCTATGGGCAGACTGTCTCCCTCCGAAGAAACGATAGAAAAGAAGCTGCTCATGGCACAGGGGCAGTTCGATACGCTGAACGTGGATTTCGTGTTTAATTTCCCGGGGCAGTCGGTGCGGCAGTTTGAATCGGATGTCTCCCGTTTCAAGGAACTGGAAATTGACCAGGCGACCTTTTATCCGCTGATGGCCTCACCGCATAAGAAGGATGCCATGGAGCGGAAGTTCAATCGCGTCAGCACCTCTCGCGAAAAGAAATTCTATGACGTGATTCTCCGTGAATTACATGAGAAAGGTTACCACGCCTCGACCGCCTGGTGTTTCTCCCGCGGAGAAAGGATGATTGACGAGTACATCGTCGAGGATGACGACTACATAGGCATCGGCGCCGGGTCGGTCAGTATCGTGGGCGGCAATTTCTTTGTAAACTCCTTTGCCCTGGAGAAATACGGCGAATACATACAGAGCGGTCGGCTGCCGGTAATCGGCTGGCGTAAGTTAACCGAAAAGGAACACCGTCGCTATTATCTGTTGACAAAACTGTTCGGGATGAAACTGGATGCGGAGCAGTACCGCCGCCGGTTTAACGCCGATATTTCCGGACAACTATGGCTGGAGATGCTATTTTTCAAGACTTTCGGTCTGGTTAAGGGTGACGGGCAGGCACGCGTCACTACTAAAGGGATGTACCCGGTAAGCGTGATGATGCGTGAGTTTTTCGCGGCGCTGAACGGACTGCGCGAATACTGCATCGAGAACCAGGTCTAGCCGTTATTTAGTCACGCTGTAAATCCCCGCCGCTCCCAGCAGCAGCGGCTTATAAGATACTTTACGAAAACCTGCTTTCAAGAGCAGGTCTTTTACTTCACCGGGACCGTAGAAACGCCGCGACGACTCCGCCAGGTAATGATAGGCTCCCCGGTTACCGGAGAGCCAGGTGCCGACGTTAGCCACAAAAGTGCGCAGGTACAGGTGAAAAAGACTATGTACCAGGCTGTTTTTCGGCTGGCTGCTTTCAACGATGACGAATTTCCCGCCGGGCGCCAGTACCCGCAGGATTTCCGCCAGGTACTTTTCGGTGAGAGGGTTTTTATAAGTCAGGTTGCGGAAAGCGAAGGATATCCCGATGCAGTCGAAATACCCGTCCGGGAACGGCAAGGAAGCAACGTCGCCGTGAACCAGCGTAAGATTCTTATCAACTCCGGCCGCCATCGCTTTTTCCCCGGCGATATCGAGCATCGGCTGACTGTAGTCGAGTCCGGTTACTTCGGTGTCTTTATCCGCTAACCGGGCTATTTCTATCGCCAGGTCACCGGTGCCGCAGCAGATATCGAGCACTTTCCGGGGCCGTGAACTCAGGCATTCCCTGGCGGCTTTTCGGCGCCAGAAGCTGTCCAGGTACCAGGTGATAACGTGATTGACCAGGTCATAACGCGGGGGTACGGCGGTGAAAATTCCGTGAAGCGGTTTTTCCGGCATGGCTATCCTAAACCACCCTGGCGAGGATATAGCCGATACCCATGAACAGCTGGGTCAGGAGCACAATGAGTACATTGTTCATCATCGCTGGCATGAGCTGGTTCATTTCCCCGTATTTCAGGGCACCGCGGATGGCTTTATAGGCGAAGGGGAGGGTGAGTAAAGCCAGAAGGGTGAAAGCCGGTAAGGTGCCGGCGATTACCCACCCGATTATCCAGAGGTAAAGGGCTATCGTCAACGACGCATAGATTAGGCTGGACCTGGCTTTACCGAGGGTTATCGGCAGGGTTTTACGATGAGCTGTCTGGTCGGCTTCAACGTCGGGGAATTCGTTCAGAAAGAGCAGGTTATGCACCAGTATCCCGGAAGGAATGGAAGCTATCACTACCGGCCAGGTATATTCGTTGGCCTGCACGAAAAAAGCGCCCAGCACGGGTAGGGAGCCCAGTCCCAGCCCCGGCGACCATTCCGGCCAGGAGCGTTTGAGGATAACGGGCGTATAAAGGATTATGCACAACCCGCCAACCAGTAATAGCGGCAAGAGGGGCCAGCCACTGACGACTACGAAATATATCCCGATTGCCGCAGCGACGATAAAAGAGGTAATCCCGAACCTTAAGACCTGCCCCGGCTTGAGGAGAGATTCGGGTAGCATGCCGCTGCCGCCGCTGAAAGGCGTCCGTTTCGTTGCCAGGTCTACCCCGCTCTTAAAGTCGTGGTAGTCGTTGAGCACGTTGACGCTGATGTGGGCGAAGAGCAATCCGACGAAAGCCAAAATGGCGTGTCCTATGTTGACCGGTCCGTAATACCAGGCTATACACGTGCCCAGGAAAGATAAAACAACGGGGAGAATCAGAAATTGGGGCCTGGTTTCCAGAAACCATATTTTGAGATTCATCTGACAATATTATGACATAACGTTTCTGTGGACGCAATTAATTATGTTGCCTGCCGGACGTTAACCAAAAGAACAGGGGCTTTACACGATGTTTTCAGGGTGTCCTTACTCTGACCGCGTCACCTGCCGAAGCTCCTGTAATATCGGCGGCGCTGCCGTCAGGCAAAGCTATCTCCAGGTAGCCGCTGCTGCCGATAAGAGCGCATAAACTCCCGGCATCGGCGTAGGTTTTTACGAGGCCCTTGATGTTTTTACCGTTGATATCAATAATGAGTTCATCGGGCTTTCCGGGCAAATCATCTTCTTTGATGTTGGTAATCAGGTTGCCGAAATGGTCGATATGCAGGACCTGACCCGCTATTATTCCATTAGATTCCTGCCGAGGTTTTAAAGACGGCAGGACTACCAGCGAATCTATAGCTTCTCCGAATTCGCCTGGCTGAGTCCCCAGCGAAAGGTGGGCGGCAACCGGGGCGAAGATATCCCGGCCGTGAAAAGTGGCGCTGACTTCCTCCAGCCAGAATTTACTTTCGGTGATATGTATTACGGATACTTTCGTAGTATCCAGCTTTGCCTGCCGGCTACCAACGGGTTGGATGGAATATTTTTCGATTACTTGGCTGAGAACACCGTTGTCCGGCGCTATGAAGTCGGCTTCCGGTGTTCTGAGAATAACCGGTTTTCTCCCGGTTCCTACTCCGGGATCGACCACCACCACGTGGATAGAGCGCCGCGGAAAAAATTCGTAAACGG
>JASFHJ010000030.1:0-10322 GCA_050123255.1 Dehalococcoidia bacterium | reverse complement strand
CGCCCAGCGCCGCCCCCAGCACCGCACCGTATATCGCCAGCCCCTCCCCGCCGAAAATTGATAACGGGTCCTTGATGTAAGTCTGCCAGTTAACGACGACGTGAAACAGCCGCGCCCCGATTATCCCCGACACGATACCCACGATGGCTATGTTGACAATCGTATTAAGGGAAATTTTAGGATCTTTTCTCGTTAATAGTAGCCCCCAGGTAACTACCGTCAGTACCGCCAGGGCTACCATTATCCCGTACCAGCGCACGCTGAAAGAGCCGATAGAGAACGCAACGGGATCTATATTGATTTCGATGATTCACCTCCGGGATATCAGGAGCAAAGAGCCTCAACGAAGGCTTTTGCTTCAAAGCTTACCATATCCTCCAATCCCTCGCCAACACCGATGAGCTGGATGGGAACCGACAGCTCGTCGCAAATCGCCAGGACTATTCCTCCCTTGGCGGTGCCGTCCAGCTTGGCGAGGAAGATACCCGTCACGCCGACCGCTTCGGTGAAGTACTTCGCCTGGCTCAAGCCGTTCTGCCCGGTGGTGGCGTCCAGCACCAGGATTACCTCGTGCGGAGCCGTTTCATCGAGTTTGTTGACCACCCGGCGTACCTTTTTCAGTTCCTCCATGAGATTGTACTTGGTATGCAATCGCCCGGCGGTATCGATGATTAAAACGTCGATATTCCGGCTCCTGGCTGCCTGCAACGCATCGTAGGCTACGGCTCCGGGATCGGCTCCGGGCTGGTGGGCGATAACATCCACACCCGCCCTTTCACCCTGTTTCTTAAGCTGGTCTATAGCCGCCGCCCGGAAAGTGTCCGCGGCGGCGAGGAGAACGCTTTTACCTTCTTTTTTCAGGGCGTAAGCCAGCTTGGCGATAGACGTCGTTTTACCGCTGCCGTTAACGCCCACCAGCAGGATAACCCTGGGCGACGGCGTGCTATCGTTATCTTCACGGGAAGGAACGCAGAGGATGTTCTCCATTTCTTTCTTTAGCAGAATACTCACCCGGGAACCGTCGAGCTTTTCATCGGATGACTTCTGCTTCACGGTTTCGATTAACTTCATCGTGGTGGTAACGCCCACATCCGCCGATATCAGCAGTTCCTCAAGTTCGTCCCAGACCTCGTCGTCTATTTTCTTACGGTCGAAAAGGCCCATCGCCTTCCCGAACCAGGTATCGTGAGTTCGCTTCAAAGCTTTTTGAAAAATATTAATCGGACTCTCCTCCGTATTTTTCCAGATTGGATACCCCGGTATGTCTCCATTTATAGTATACGGTACATGGTTCAGGATTGGAAACCGGCGTCTTCCGGTTGTAATAACTCTCCTGTTCTGATATTGTTTTTGTGTAAATCATTAACAGGGTAAAGATTATGTCCGGCAAGAAAAAGGAAGACTGGCTGAAGAATAAATACCGGCCGGCGGTTGAAAAATCCCCGGAACGGCAGCCCGATTTCAAACTGACATCGGGGATGGAAATAGAGCCTCTTTATACCGGGGAAGATATTCAGGATATCGATCCGGATGAATCCCCGGGATATCCGGGAGAATATCCTTTCGGGCGCGGCATACAGCCGACAATGTACCGGGGCCGGCTCTGGACGATGCGGCAGTACTCCGGCTTTGCTTCCGCCGGGGAATCCAACCGGCGTTACCGCTACCTGCTGGAACAGGGACAGACAGGGCTTAGCGTGGCCTTCGACCTGCCCACGCAAATCGGCTATGACTCCGACCATTCCCTGGCGCGGGGTGAAGTGGGCAAGGTGGGCGTCCCGATAGATACCCTTCACGACATGGAAATCCTTTTCAAGGACATACCGCTGGATAAGGTCAGTACCTCCATGACGATTAACGCCACCGCCCCCGTATTGCTGGCGATGTACGCAGCCCTGGCAAAGAAGCAGGGCGTGGAACTGTCCACATTGAACGGGACAATCCAGAACGATATCCTCAAGGAATACATCGCCCGGGGCACTTATATTAATCCTCCTGCCGCCTCAATGCGGTTAACGACGGATATCTTCGAGTATTGCCGCCGATACCTGCCGCGCTGGAACACCATCAGCATCAGCGGCTATCATATCCGCGAAGCCGGCTCCACGGCGGTACAGGAAATAGCTTTTACTCTGGCTGACGGTATTGCCTACGTGCAGGCGGCTCTCGACCGGGGACTGGATGTGGACGAATTCGCCGGACGCCTTTCTTTCTTCTTTGACGCCCACAACAACCTGCTGGAGGAAATCGCCAAGTTTCGCGCCGCCCGGATGCTCTGGGCGAAGATAATGAAGGAGAGATTCGGGGCTAAAGAGCCTCGCAGCTGGATGCTGCGTTTTCACACCCAGACGGCCGGCTCATCATTGACCGCCCAGCAGCCCTATAACAACATCATCAGGGTAACCCTTCAGGCGTTGGCCGCGGTGCTCGGCGGTACGCAGTCGCTGCATACCAATTCTTACGACGAAGCTTACGCCACGCCTTCCGAGGAGGCGGTCACCACGGCGCTCCGTACCCAGCAGGTTCTGGCTCACGAAAGCGGCGTCGCCGATTCCATAGACCCGCTGGGCGGCGCCTGGATGGTAGAAAAACTGACCGCGGATATCATGGCGGCGGCGGAGAAATACATTAAAGAAATCGATTCCATGGGCGGGGCGCTGGCGGCTATCGAGGAGGGATATCAACAGCGGGAAATCCAGGAGAGTTCATATCGTTACCAGAAGGAAGTTGAAGCCGGGGAAAGAATAGTGGTCGGGGTGAACAGGTACGATACTCCTTATTCCGGACCGGAAAGCATGGTGAGGGTCGGGGCTGAAGAAGCCGAGAAGCAGATTGCCGGTTTAGCCGGGCTGAAAAAAGAACGGAATACGGCCGCGGTTAAAGCGTCTCTGGAAAACCTGCGGCGGGTGGCTCAAGGCACCGGGAATACCATGCCGGCTTTCCTCGATTGCGTGGAAGCCTACGCCACCCTGGGGGAAATCAGCGATACGCTGCGCGACGTGTTCGGCGTACAGAGAGAGTATAACGTTATCTAGAATATCTGGAGAGTAACCATGATTAAAAAGGTCCATCACATCGGGATAGCCGTTAAAAATCTCGAAGAGAGCGTGGCTGTCTTTGAAAGCTTACTGGGTGTAAAACCTCACCTTGAAGATGTACCCAGCCAGAACGTACGCGAGGCTGCTTTCCACGTAGGTGATGGCATGCAGATTGACCTCCTGGAGCCGACCGGGCCGGACAGCGCGGTAGAGAAATTCCTGGAAAGTCGGGGTGAGGGGATTCACCATATCGCCCTGGAAGTAGATGATATCAACGCCGAACTGAAAAACATGGAGAAAAAGGGATTCCGCCTCATCGACGAAAAGGGCAGGGAAGGCGTTGCCGGGCAAATCGGCTTTCTCCACCCCAAATCGGTCAACGGCGTCCTGGTGGAACTGGTACAGCCGCGAGAAGGAGTATAACCAAAGATGAACCGGAAAAAGATACGGGTGCTGATAGCCAAGCCGGGACTCGACGGTCACGACCGCGGTGCCAAGCTGGTGGCTCGGGCTCTGCGTGACGCCGGTATGGAGGTTATTTATACGGGGATACGCCAGACGCCGGAGATGATAGTATCGGCGGCCCTCCGGGAAGACGTCGACGTTATCGGGTTAAGCTGTCTTTCCGGTGCTCATATTGAGCTTTTTCGGGGAGTTATCGACGGGCTAAGGCAAAAAGAGATGGGGGACGTTATCGTCGTAGCCGGGGGTATCATCCCCGATGACGATATACCGGAACTGGAAAAAATGGGCATTAAAGCTGTTTTCGGGCCGGGTGCGCCAACGGATGAAATCGTTGATGCTATCAAAAACCTCGTAAAAGTGGTTTAACGGGCGGTAGGGTGAGATGAATTTTGTCATTAAGGGTTTTGACACCGAGCTCTACGGAGCCTCCACCGGTTATAGCGATGAAATAGCCCTGTTCTGGTACCTCACTTTGGATAATTTAACATAACTCTAGAAACAATTCGAGCCTGTTTGGGCCCTATTTACCCTCGATTTGTTTCACCTTAAAAATATGCGGATCCCCCCGAATTTGAATAGAGGATTTTCTATCCGGATAAGTTACTTTTGTCACTGATTTTTTCGTCATTTCTGGTATGATGGGCTATAGACGTAAATAATTAAAAACATGATTGGGAGGAAAATATGGCGAATACCAAAGACAATCTTGAGGCAGCGTTTGCGGGCGAAAGTCAGGCGAATCGCAAGTATCTCTTCTTCTCCGAGAAAGCCGATGAAACCGGCAATAAGCAGATAGCCCGGCTCTTCCGTGCGGCTGCAGAAGCGGAAACCGTTCATGCGCGTAACCACCTCAAGGTGCTGGGCGAAATAAAGACGGACGCGGAAAACCTGCAGGCCGCCGTCGGTGGCGAGAGCTACGAGTTCACCGAGATGTACCCCGGCTTTATCGAACGGGCAAAATCGGAAGGCAACCAGAAAGCCGAGAGGAGCTTCGACCTTGCCAACAAGGTGGAGCAAATCCACCATGAACTATTCGGTGTTGCTCTGAAAGACCTGGAGGCGGGGAAGGCTTTTAAAGACGAGACATATTATGTGTGCCAGGTTTGTGGCAATACCGTGGAAGGCGAAGCACCGGACAGGTGTCCGATATGCGGCGCCCCGCGAAGTCAGTTTAAGAAGATTGATTAAACAAAAAAATTTTCGCCAAGAGCCCCGAAACATCGGGGCTCTTCAGGTTGAACTTGACAAGGAAACACGTCTTTGTTAGATTAGGAATATACGGGCTGGGTTAAAAACCAGCCTTTTTTAATTAAGGTGTTGTTTTAAGGCTGGTTATGGATATTGAATACGGAGCGGAAGTAACGGATAAGAACGGGAAAGCGCTGGGTAAGGTCGATTACATAATCATGGATAGCTGGTCCGGGGAGCCGCGGAAATATATGGTACGGCGCGAGGAAGAAGACGACGCGGTCTTTTTCACTCCCGACCAGGTAGCCGAAGTTAAGAAAAATAAAGTCAAACTGAACATTACCGCGGAAGAGATAGAACAGACGTAGACAACCGAAACCATCAAGGAGACGGCGAATTGATAGAAATAGAATGCCCCGATTGCCAATCTGTCGGGAAAATGTCACTGGCGCAAACCCTTTATGAAGGACCCTATCGCTGCTGGAAATGCCGCAGCCTTTATAAAATCGTTCTGGCAAACGATAAACTGCAATCAATCGAACCCATAACCGAAGAGGAATTGGAAGCCTGGCAGGAACTGAACAAACTCACCAGGCGTGACTCTGACGACTGAAATCACTTACCCCTATCTCTGGATATCATTTGTCGGGACATACCGTTCCTGTTCCGGAAAACATCCGCTTTTCATATAGACAACCCGGTTGTATAAGATTATAATCTCAATTAAGTATGGGTTCGAATCCGGGAAGGCAAGTCCTTTTTTCACCGGCAGAAATACAGGCGGCGGTTGACCGCCTGGCGGGTGAAATCAATCACGACTACCGGGGGAAAAATCCGGTTATCATCGGTGTTCTCAAAGGCGTTTTTGTGTTCATGGCCGACCTTGTCCGGCGGCTTAACCTTCCCCTTGAGATTGAGTTTTTCCGGCTGTCCAGCTACGGCAGCGGTCGCGAGACCTCGGGGAAAGTCGGAGTTGTGCAGGACTTGCAGTGTCCGGTGGAAGGCAGGGACGTGCTGATAGTCGAGGACATCGTTGATACCGGAATTACCGCTAACTTCCTGATGGAATATTTGAATAAGAAAAAACCTGCCTCACTCAGGCTCTGTGCTTTGCTGGACAAGCCCTCGCGACGCAAAACGCCGGTGAATATCGACTATCTCGGTCTGACCGTGCCGGATAAATTTATCGTCGGTTACGGGCTGGACTGTGATGAACGATACCGGAACCTCCCCGATTTATGGTACCTGGAGGATTGACGGTGGTTGACAATATGAATGAAAAACGATTGTTAACTGTAGCAAAAGGCGATTCCCCGGCTGATCTCGTCCTGGTCAACGCCTGGATAATAAATACATTCACCAGCGGGATCGATAAGGGTAACGTCGCCATATGCGGGGGCAGAATCGCTGGTGTGGGTGACTACTCCACGGCGAAGGAAGTAATCGACCTCGAAGGTAGGTACCTGGCGCCGGGTTTCATCAACGGGCATACCCACCTGGAAAGCTCGATGTTGGACGTGGGTCAATACGCCCGGGCGGTGGTACCTCACGGTACTTCGGCAATTGTTACCGATTTGCATGAGATTGCCAATGTCTGCGGACTGGAGGGAATCAAATACGTTCTGGACAGCGCCCGCCGTCTACCCTTTGACCTGTTTCTCATGGCGCCTTCCTGCGTGCCGGCTACCCACTTGGAGACGTCGGGGTCCGTTATCACTGCAGACGACATAAAACGGATGCTGCGGTGGCGGGACTGCATAGGACTGGGTGAGATGATGAACTACCCCGGCGTCCTCGCCGGTGACGAGGATGTTCTCCGGAAAATCGAATCCGCCGGGGACAAACCGGTTGACGGTCACGCCCCCGGTTTAACCGGGAAAGAACTGGCGGCTTATATCGCCGCGGGTATGGGTTCCGACCATGAATCCGTGACCCTGGAGGAGGCCCGGGAAAAGCTGCGGCAGGGAATGTTCGTCATGATTAGAGAGGGCTCGTCGGAGAAAAACCTGGAAGCCTTACTGCCCCTGGTGACCGACAGGACCTGGCAGCGGTGTATGTTCGTGGTGGACGACCGCAGCTGCGTCGACCTGCTCCACGACGGTGATATCGACGCGGTGGTCCGTAAAGCCGTCAGGCTGGGACTGGAGCCGGTAAGAGCTATTCAAATGGCCACCATCAATCCCGCCGGTTATTTAAGACTCTCCAATCTCGGCGCGGTCGCTCCCGGATATTATGCCAACCTTGTGGTGCTGGATGAGCTCGATGACCTGAAAATCAACGAAGTTTTTTACCGGGGCAGGTTGGTGGCTAGAGAAGGCAGGCCTCTGTTCCCGGCTGAATCCAGACGCAACAAATTATCTTCGACAATCAATATCAAGCCCTTCTCCCGGAAGGCTTTCGGAATTATAGCTAATGGAGATGATTACCCGGTGATTGAGGTGGTGCCGGGGCAGATAGTCACCCGGAAAAAGTTAATGAATGTTGCCGTAAGAGACGGAGAAATAACCGCCGATACCGAACGCGATATACTCAAGATTGCCGTGGTGGAAAGACACCGGGCGACCGGAAATATCGGGCGGGGACTGATTACCGGCTTCGGGCTGAGGAAGGGCGCCCTGGCTTCCTCGGTGGCGCATGATTCGCACAATATCGTCGTGGTCGGCACCAGCGATGATGACATGTATTGCGCGGTGAAGGAGATAGAGAGAATCCGGGGCGGACTTGTTATCGCAGTCGATGGCAAAGTGGCGGGAACATTACCCATGCCGGTCGCCGGGCTTTTGGCCGATCAGCCTCTGGAATCCGTGGTGGCAGGGCTGGCCCGACTGGAGAAAATAGCTACCGGCCTCGGTGCAACGCTGCCCTCGCCGTTTTCCACGCTTTCTTTCATGGCGCTGCCGGTTATTCCGGAGTTAAGGCTGACCGACCTCGGGTTGGTGGACGTGAACGACTTTAAATTGATACAATAGCTTATCGTATTTAGTCCTGTAAGGAGAGCCGCATGCATATACCGACCGCCGAACCGATTTTTGAAAACCGCTTTGACGCCGGCAGCCAGCTGGCTTCAAATCTCGTTGAATACTACAACCAGCCGGTGATTGTTCTGGGGATTCCCAACGGCGGCGTGGCGGTGGCTCTCAGCATCGCCCTTTCCCTTAATGTGGAACTGGACCTGGTGATATCCCGCAAGATACCGCTCCCGCTGAGTCCCGAGGGTGGCTTCGGCTCGGTCACCGATGACGGCACCATTATCTTTAACGAAGAAGCCGTGAAAAAGGCCGGCCTCAGCCAGCAGCAGATAAATTACCAGGTAAGTAAGGTAAGGGCGGATATCCGTGATAGAAGCCTGCTTTATCATAAAGATAGGCCGCCGCTGACGGTCAGCGGTAAAACGGTGATAATCGTGGATGATGGGCTGGCTTCGGGTTACACCATGCGTGCGGCTATCGAATCGATACGTCACCGCAAGCCGGAGAAGATAATTGCCGCGGTGCCGGTGGGTCCGCAGGGGGCGGTTGAAGAGGTAAAACGGGTGGCTGATAAGGTGGTTACCTGCACGGTGGGTACTTCGCCGCAATTCTATCTATCGGATTATTACCGGCAATGGCATGAGATTACCGATGATGAAGTACTGCAATGCCTGCGGGAATGGCGCATGAGGAAGTTCGGTCCCAGGATAAACCTCACGGAAAAACGACAGCCGGCGGAATCCTGATGTCTTAACGAACCAACTGGACAAATGCCGGGTCTAGTATCGATTACTATTGATAAACCTTTCGATTTCTCCCCGGTGGAACCGCCGGTCGCGGCGGGTACCCAGTCGATAGGCCTTTAGCAGTCCGCTGTCGCTCCATTGTCTCACTGTATTCGGATGAACGTTCAGAATACCGGCGACCTCGGACACGGTCAGTAGTCCATTGGCTGGATCCGTATTTTTTCGGTTATACTTCTTCATCCTCCACCTCGGTATGGTGAAACCATCGCTTACCAAATCATATACGAAGTTCACATTACTTAACAATAATGCCTCTATACAGAAAACATCAGGGTAAACCCTTAAATGCGATTTTCAATGTTAATATTTTATAATGGAATATATTTCCAGAGGTAATGTTAAGTAATATATATTTCTAATTCTTGACATATCGGCCAGCGGTGGCCTACGATACAATACGCACTGCTGATAAAACGGAAGACAGGGGGTATTTTAAGATATAAAATCTGTATGCGGATTTGATATATTACTGAATAGTTAGTGTGTTGGGGGGTGTTGAACTGCCGCTGTAGAGTGGTCACTTTGGCGGCAGGGAGCCAGTAGTGAAACCGACCCATTGCGGTCGGTTTTTTTATTTGGATAAACAAGGAAGGGGGTGATTGTATAGGAGGAAGTAACTGAACTTTCTGTTACAGCAGGGAATAAAAGGGTGACGCTCGGGAAAGACCGATTGATATATTAAATACAAAAGGAGGAAAAACTTTGAAAAAGAAACTTTTTTACATCTCGTTTGCACTGGTCTTTGTTCTTGCACTGACACTGGTGCCGACGACGGCTGCGGTGGGGGTACCCGCTGACGTAGAGAGTGCTATCATTGCCGCGTCTGATCGTCTTGAAGACGTACAGAATACCGACGGTGGCTTCCCCTGGGTTCTTCCCAGTAGTACTTCATATACAAATTTGACTGGCGTTACGGCGATGGGTATCTTAAAGGCTTACGATTACAATAATAAACACAAGTATCGAGTGGCTTTAGGCGAGGCCTACAAGTACATAGATGACTATGCACCGGTTTATACCTGGGACGTCGGGGACGCGGAGTATGACGAGAGTACGGAGGGCTGCGATAGCTTCCCCGATATCACCTTTTTGGTGGAGCTTGCCGACGCCGCTGAATCAGATAGCGCTCTCCTGAGTGCTATAGCCGGTGTGGTACCCGGTACTACTGCGGCCGATATTGCCGCTCTGGCCAAGGCAAGGTGGGATACGAGGATAGAGACCTACGGTTCCACTGTGGAGACTCCTCTAGATGGCACCGCTGCCAGTACGGTAGAGCGTATTCGCGAGGCAAGGAAAACCAGCTATCCCGGCTTGACGGTATGGGACCCGATGCTTGGTGTACAGGCGGCTCTGGCTCTGGATAGCGCCTACCCAGGCGAAGGCTACGATGTACAGGCCGGTGATATCGCCACGGTTATTTACAATACCGTTGATAACCTGTCCTACTTCGACAGCACAGATCCTATGCAAGATAGCTATGTTCTCGGCCTTGCCGGGGCAATCTGGACGTATGCCAAGCTGGGAATATACCCGACGGAACTGGCTGACCTGACGGCCAAGTTACTCGCGGCTCAGGAAACCGATGGTTCTTGGGCGGATGTACAATCGACTGCCTATGCCATATTAGCGTTGATGGAGGAGGGTAGCAATACCTCTATCAATGCTGTAAAGAAGGGTATTGACTGGTTGGTATCGAATCAAACAGTTGACGGTGGTTGGATAGACGAAGGTATTGAATACCCCGAGGTAGATGGCGAAGCGGCTTGTGCTATGGCCCGATATCTCGGGAGTGGCTCGGTAAATCTTACCGCCAACATACCGGATATAGTGGCCATATCAGTCGATCCGGGTAGCAT
>JASFHJ010000029.1:0-10481 GCA_050123255.1 Dehalococcoidia bacterium | reverse complement strand
ATCCGGTAAACCATGCCCGGGAAATCTGGTTACCTTGCTATCCAGGATTTCATAGGCTTTACCGGAAAAGAACATCGGTGAGTCGGCGGTGTCCTGATCGAAATCTTCCAGGAACTTCACCCAGGCCGGCATGATTTTCGTCTCGTCATAGAGGATTTCTTTGAAAGTTATACCGGCGTTGTAAGCCACGATAGAGCTGGGGGGTATATGAATCGGTACCCTGTCCGGAACCTCCAATTTTACGGCTTTTATCATCCGGGTGGCTCCGGTCCGGTACTTTTTTTCGGCTTCCGGACTCCGGAATTTAACGTTCGGGGGATTCAACCATTTCTGGAACCTTGCCTCGCGTTTTTCCTGCCATGACATATCAGCCCATTGCTTTTCCTGTTCCATACTCACACTCCGTTGACAATAGAATATCGGGCAAGCAACTATACTTGCCTTTGGAAAGATATAGATAATAATATCAGCGTAAGTAACCTGATTCCTAATAGGTGCCGTATTCTCTGGCAGCCGCCATCATGGCACGCATATTCGCCTCGGGGCCTTTATCGATGTTAGCGCCCCCGGTAAGTACATATCCACCGTTTTTACCACAAACCTCGATGAGATTTCGGCAGTGTTCCTTGACTTGTTCGGGCGTACCGGTCATCATCAGCGAGGTGGGAACATTGCCCATGATACAACACATATCACCGAGTTCTTTCTTAGCTCTGGCTATATCAGTCTGGTCAAACCACCATGCTGTGGCACCTTTGGGAAGCTCTTTGATATATTCGAACCGGGTATTATAGCTGCCTTCAGCAAATAGAACGACCATTATCCCTTCGTTAACCAGCGCCATGATGACTTTTTTAAATGTAGGCCAGTAGAACGTCTCGTACTGTTTATCAGACATAAATCCATCGGCACCTTTGTGCAAAGGCATAAATATCACGGGTGCTGCGGCCGAGTTTGCCGCGTTTATACCTGATTCGATAGCCAGCGAAGCGATTCTTTCCATGGCTTCGTGAAGCTTGTCAGGTCTCTGGAACATATCCATCATGACGCCCTGAGTGCCCCGTAACGTATCGCCGAGGGTGTCGAAAGGAGCTTTAGCAAAACCGCTCATGATGCCGGGTATACCTTCCGCAGCGGCCATGCCGGAGACCTCGCCGACTTTCGCCAGCCATTTCAGGCTCTCGGTACCGGCATCAAGTAAAGCTTTAAAACCGGCCTGGATATCGGGATTTCCGAACGGTACGAACGACTGAATAGCTATCTCTTCGAAGCTGGTCCAGGGGGGTAATTGAGGAAATGCCTTAAAAACGCCGAAGATGCGTGGTAAATAGGTACGTAACCAGAAATCGGAGGGATCCCTTATCAGCGCATCATACTCATCCGCCTTCATGTACTCGGCTTCGGCACACTGATAAGATGTGGTATCGCCGGATATACCGTGGCCGGGCCACCTGTATAGCTTGTAGTCGACAATCTCCAGAGCTTTGCCGGGAGGGACCATGCCTGGCGGGACGTAGGTATCCAGATCATCTTTAAAGTCGTGAAAAAACTTCGTCCAGGCTTCAGCGAGTTTATCATAGTCGTACATTACGGTACGAAGGTCCGTTCCGGCATAATACGCCGCGTAATTGCTGGCCGGCAATATACACGGCACCCTGTCCGGTTCTTGCAGTCGGAAAGCCCTGATGAATCTGGTTACCCTATCCCTGTAACCTTTTTCGGCTTCTGGACTGGAGAAAGTAACACCCGGGGGAGAAAGCCATCGCTTGAACCGCTCTTCACGCTTTTCTTCCGGAGATAACTCCGCCCAATCCGTATTCATTTTAGCTCGCTCCGATCCACCCTTTTGCCAGAGTGACAGCTGCCATCGCGTCCTTACCGTAGGCATCCGCGTTGGCATATTTCTTAACCTCATCGTCCATCTGGCCGCCGCCAATCATTATCTTGAGGTCTTTCCGCAGACCGGCTTTATCCAGGGCTTCAACGGTCTCTTTCATGGCGTCAAACGCCGGGGTGAGAAATCCGCTTAACCCGACTATCGGAGCCCCGGTCTCTTTGACAGCTTCGACGAATTTTTCAACCGGTACGTCAACACCGAGGTTGGTTACATCAAAGCCGTTCACGTCAAGCATGAATTCCACGATATTCAGACCGATGTCATGGATATCACCGGCAACCGTACCAATAACAACCTTGCCCAGTTTCTTTGCATCGGTGGCCTGGGTAATATGAGGCTTAACAAGCTCAGTAACCTGTTTCAGCAACTCGCCGGAAAAGACCAATTCCGGTAAAAAATACTCGCCATCGGCAAATCGTTTACCTACAACTGCCATGGCCTCGCGGCTGTCGTCCAGGATATTCATCGCGTTTTCACCGGAATCAATCCTCTTTTTGGTCATTTCCAGCACATCATTTTCCTGTAAATCAGCCATCAGTTTGATATAGTCTTCAGCCATATTTTTCCTCCTCTTTTTTTGGGCCTTTTTAGATAAGCTCGAGATGCCTCTCGATATATCGGGCTAGACATCTGTCCAACGCAGTATATCAGAGGCGATTCTGGTTAGTCAAATCCCCAAGTGTATCTTGCTGAAAGCTGGCTGGCAGGGTTCTGCGTATTTCATGACACCCAGCGTTAATAATACTATCATTTCTTCAGTATTGCTCCCTTTTTATAATAAAACTGTGATTCTTCTCCGAGTAATAAAGCGGCATATAGTTTTTTATATCCGGACAATTACAAATTACTCTACTCCTCTGTCTATTTACAGATTATACATAATAGGATATCATAGGTTGGGCGCGGGAGTAGCTCAGTGGTAGAGCATCTGCTTCCCAAGCAGAGGGTCGCGAGTTCGAGCCTCGTCTCCCGCTATTCTTTCTTCTCATGGAAATAAAGCTCTATGACCAATAAACGGAAGAAAAACGCTAACGATAAATCTTCATCGGACAACGATATAAACACAATCGATGTTTTTGATTTGTGGGTGCTACTGGACAACGCCCATTTCGCCGTTTCCCGGGCGCGTATACTGGAGCTTTCCCAGTACAACCTCACCAAAGAACAGGCTCAGGTACTCTATGTTCTTCTCAACAGCGGCGGCTCGGCTACCCAAGCCCAGATATCCGATTTCACCATGCGGCAGCACCACTCGGTATCAACACTGGTGAACCGGATGGTTAAAGACGGCCTGGTACACAAGGAAAAGGACCCTGCCGGCAAGGGATTTCTGATATGCATAACACGGAAGGGAAGAGATAAGTACCGGAAGGTGACCCGAGAATCAATGGAGATGATATTTTCCTCGCTCTCTTCCGACGAGGTAAAACAACTGACCCGGTACCTGGAACAATTGCAGCAAACCGCCCGGGGTTTACTGGGTATGGATTATAAACCACCCTTCCTTAAGTAACCCGGTATACGCCCGGCCGCTACAGGTAGTCGCGGCTCATTCCCGACGTGAAGTGGAAAATCGGCTTCTCGATTCTCTTGAACAGCAGGGGGCCATGCTCTATCCCCGCCGGAATGAAGGCGATGAAGCTTCTATCGATGTTGTTCTGCTTGCCGTCTATCCAGAATTCTATCTCCCCGTTGAGATTATAAGGGTCGGAAGGGTCGGTGCCGACGTAGGCGACAGCTTCAGCGAAGTCGTGGCTGTGGGCTTTTACGGTGCCCATATCGCCTATCGTTGCCGGCCAGTCCCCGGGCATGAACCAGGAAGTTTCCATGTAAAAAGCGCCCTTTCTCACCTCACCATCCAGTGAAATCAGGCGCAGGGCGTCGCCCTCCCCGAATTGCGGCGTCCAGGGAGCATTAACGACTTTCTCTTTCAATTCGGTAACGAAGTATTTTTCATCCCACTGAATCATTTTACGCTCCTTTCTCTTCTTTCTTTTTTTCATGGCCTCCGGGGTCGGCTTCGGCTAAGGAACCGGCACCGATCATGATGGTCAGTTCCAGGTGTGGTTTTGTTACATTCTTCCATACCAGAGGCCCGTGCTTGACGCCCTTGGGCACGTAAACCGCGGATGTTTTGTTTATACGCAACGGCTGCCCTTCCATGTAGAAGTCTATCTCCCCACCGAGTTCCTCCTGGTTTTCCGGGTCCATCCCCAGGTGGATGACAATCTCATCGTAATCGTGGGTATGCTCGTCGATATGCGGGTTGGGTTCCGGCATGCCCAGCACCCAGCCGGTCTCGACGTACATATTGACTCCGGGAACAAGGTTGTTACTCATCAGGGTCATCGCCGGCCGGCGTCCTTCCACCTCAAAATCAGGCGTAACCTCGTAGGCGGGTTTCTTTACCATGTATTTCTCGTAATCGGTATCAGGCATATCTATTCCCTCCTGACTTTCATTACTTATTTGTTCATTTATTCAACAGATGTCGGGGACTTTACAACTCAAAATCCGGCTAGATTTCCCGGCCTATCCGGGCGCCGTCGGTAATGGCGTCGGCAATGAGATTGGGTTCGCGGCAATCACCGATAGCGTGAACTTCAAATCCTTTTTCCCTGATGCTCTCCATCAGCGGGGTATCAGGGGACAGTTCCACGGCGGGAATGATGTTATCCGCCACGATAACGTCTCTCTCGCCGCCCTTTTCAGTTAACGTCAGCCCCTTCTCATTTATCTTAATATCCTTGACACCGGGCATCATGATTACACCCTTTTTCTTAAACCAGGTGAAGAGATAAGCCATCACCGCGTCCACCATGCCCTTGCCCAGTTCATCGGCGGTATCGACGATGGTGACCTTTTTACCGCGTTCGGTCAGGAACTCGCCGAGCTGACACCCCTGAATACCGCCGCCGATGATAACAATCCTCTTTCCCAGAGGCATCCAGAGCATGGTCAGCCAGCGCAGCGTTTTGATTCCCAGGAATTTCAGGAAGAATTTCAGCATATTGTGGAGCTTCGAGGTCTGCACTACGTTTTTACCGTCGATTCCGGAGATGTCCGGCACAGCGGCGACACCGCCGGTAGCCAGCACGACCACATCCGGCTTTACCTCTTCGACCAGAGCCGGGGTAACCCCGGTGTCCGTATGGATTTTCACGCCGAGCTTGGTAATCTGGGTTATCAGATAGCTGATAAGAGACGGGATATCTTCGGGTCTGGTGCCCTTCACCAGCGCCGCCACGGGCATCAATCCTCCCAGATTACCCGATTTTTCGTACAGAGATACGTCGTGCCCCCGGACAGCCGCCACCCGGGCGGCCTCCATCCCGGAAGGCCCACCGCCCACCACCATAACCTTTTTCGATCGAGTCGCCGGTTCCAGCTTGTTTATCCCGGCTGCCAGATTGGCATTAATGCGGCACCGTCCGCTTCCCAGACAGTTCTCACAGGCGGTGCACGGCGCGATGTCCTCCAGCCTGCCAGCCGCGACCTTGTTGGGCAACTCAGGGTCAGCGATAAGGCGACGTGTCATGCCGATAAAATCGGCTTTACCTTCCCGCAGATATTTTTCTCCCAGTACAGGATCCAGTCTGCCTACAGTTATTACGGGCACGGATACCACTCTCCTGGTAGCGGCGGCATAATTGATATTGGCTCCGGCTCCGTGGTTTTTCCAGTTATAATCCGGGGGAAAGTTGCGGTAGGGAATGGGCGGCTCCGGGAACATGAGTAAATCCGGCAGGTAAGCACCGACATGATAACCCAGCCACTGACTGCGAATTTGAATGGCGTCGGCCCCGGCTTGCTGCAGTAAACGCGCCGTTTCCCGGCTCTCCTCGGGCGTGAGACAATGGCTGTCATTGACTCCCACAACCTGCCCGATTTCTATACCGTTGATGCAGACCGATACCGGAAAGTCCTGCCCCAGGCGCTTCTTGATTTCTTTGATGATAGAGGTGGCAATCCTGACGCGGTTTTCGCGGCTGCCGCCGTATTTATCCCGGCGCCGGTTCCAGAAAGGAGATATAAAGTTATGCAGCAGGTGGCTGCTGGCGGCATTAACGTCGACGCCGTCGAACCCCGCTTTCTCGGCGCGGACGGCGGCGCTGGCGAATTTATCGATGATTTCCTCTATCTCCTCGATGGTCAACTCCCGGGGTATCTCGTTATGAAAGTCATTATCCGATTTGAAGCTGACCGGTGATGCAGCGATAGGCGGTCCCGGGGAAAGGGGCGTCGGCTCGAACATGATTCTCTGCCAGGGACCGTCATGGTTCATCTGCATGAAGGTGGGGCAGCCGTATTTATGGATTATCTCGGGCAGGGCGCTGAGCCCTTTGATATATTTGTCGTCGTCGATTCGGAATCGCTGGCGCCATCGCGCTCCAAGCGGATAATCGATGGTAGGGGATTCCACAATCAGGAGCCCGACGCCACCCCTGGCAAGACCCTCGTAGAAAGCCATGACTTTCTGGTTGATTTCCAGTTCGTCTTCGTGCCACATGAGCATGCCGGCACCCGTTTTTATAATGCGGTTCCGGGTTTTCACGGAGCCGATATTGCATGGTTCCATCAGCTTGTGAAATCGTTTATTATCAGCCATAGCGACAATCCTCTCCTTACCGGCATCTTTTTTGACATCATATATAATAATGCAATAACTTGTAAACAAACCAGCCGGAAAGGAGGGATAAGAAGTGACACAGGCGCTGGAAGGCTTGAAAATACTGGACCTGTCACGTTTTGCTCCGGGACCGTACTGCACGATGATACTGGGAGACCTCGGGGCGGATATCATCAAAGTCGAAGAGGTCAGACCGCCGGCTGACAGCAACCAGCAACCTGCCGCCAATCTGTCTCCTCCCGAGTTTGCCTCCCCGGATTCTCCTTACAATCCGCTTAACCGGAATAAGCGAAGCATCTGCCTGAATCTGAAATCCGGGAAAGCGCAGGTAATCGTGCATAAGCTCGCCGAAGAGGCTGATGTGGTTGTTGAAGGCTTCCGTCCCGGGGTAACGTCACGCCTCGGCGTTGATTACGATACGTTGAAAAAGCTAAATCCCCGACTTATCTACTGCTCCATCACCGGTTACGGCCAGGACGGGCCCTACCGCGACCTGCCGGGACACGATATCAACTACATCGCCACCGCGGGAGTCGTCAGCGCCATCAGCCTGCCGGGAAAGCCGCCGGTAATGCCGGGCAACTTCATCGGGGATATGGCGGCCGGAGGAATGCAGGCGGCGATAGGCATTCTCGCCGCTTTAGCAGCCCGGGAGAAAACCGGGCGGGGGCAGTTCGTGGATATCTCCATGACCGACGGGGCGGTTTCACTGCTTTCTTTGTATCTCAGCCGTTACTTCGAGACGGGAGAGCTTCCCGGTGCCGGAGAACGGACCAGTTGCGGCACAGCGCCGTATTTCAACTATTACGAAGCGGGCGACGGCAAATACATAGCCATCGGCGCTCTGGAGCCGCGTTTTTTCGCCAATTTGTGCAATATCCTCAACTGTGAAGAACTGATTCCATATCAAACGGACAGCGAGAAAGCCGGTGAGATAACAGCGATATTCAAACAAAAGTTTCTTGGCAAATCCAGCCGGGAATGGCTGGATATATTATCCGGAGCTAACGTACCCGTCAGCTGGGTGAATACTTACGGTGAGCTTGCCGAGAATCCGCAGTTGAAACACCGGCAAATAATCGTCGACGTGCCTGATCCCGGGGGAAATCGTGTGCGGCAGGCGGGAATATCCATAAAGCTCTCCGAAACGCCGGGGATTATCAGAAATACCGGTTCGTCTCCCGGTGCGGATACCGCTGAAATTCTTACCGAACTCGGTTATTCCTGCGATGATATCCAGTCACTTCAGCAGGGAGGAGTTATTAGTACAGGGTAAACAGGGATTTTTCTATTGACAAAATCCCGCTCCGGTAATAGAATTTCGATTATTCACGGTAAAGGAGAGGGGTGTCATGATTAAAGAATTCAAGGAATTCATCATGCGCGGTAATGTTCTGGACCTGGCCATCGGCATTATCATCGGCGCCGCCTTCAGCACTATCGTTAATTCACTGGTCAAAGACATCATCATGCCACCGATAGGTCTATTACTGGGTGATGTGGATTTCAACAACCTGTTCGCGGTTATCAAGGAAGGGACCGAAGCCGCCGGACCCTACGCCACACTGGCTGACGCCCAGGCTGCCGGCGCCGTAACCATTAACTATGGGGTCTTTATCAACACCATCATCGTCTTTATCATCGTTGCTTTTGCTATCTTCCTCATCGTCCGCACCGTGAACCGGGCTAGAAGGGCGGCTGAAGCCAGAAAGGCAGCGGAGGAAGAAGCCGCAGCACCAACCACCAAAGACTGCCCTTACTGCCTGTCCAAGATCCACGTTGACGCCAAGCGCTGTCCCAACTGCACTTCAGAGTTATAATTTCCCCGGAAAGTAAAGAGGGGGGGTATGATACCCCCCCTCTTTTTCATACCGGTAGGCAGCGAATTATTTGTGTTTTTCCGTGTTTCCGTACGCATTTATCACCTGAATTTACTAACCTGTGCAGGTTTTTACCGTTGTATATAGTGGACTGTAACGATATTGATTTATTCAGGAGGTAAAAACATGAAAAAAGGATTCGTGCTATTCGTTACAATTGTGCTACTGGTAAGCCTGGCTGCCTGCAGTACTCCTGCGGTAAGCGCTGCAACCCTGAAATCGGACAAGCCGAGGTTAACGCTAAACGACCTGGAAAATACCGACCTGACATTACTGGTCGACGGCAATACCGAATTCGCTCTTAATTTATACCAAGAACTCAAGGAGGAGGATGGTAACATCTTCTACTCACCTTATAGCCTTTCCGTAGCCCTGGCGATGACCTACGCCGGCGCCCGGGGGGAAACGGAACAGCAAATGCTCGATACCCTTAAGTTCTACCTGTCCCAGGACCAGCTGCACCCCGCCTTTAACTACCTCGAGCAGGTTCTGGCTACCCGTGGCGAGGGTGCCGATGGCAAAGACGGCGAGGGATTCCGGTTGAACATCGTCAACGATATCTGGGGTCAGAAAGATTTTCAGTTCCTCGACGAGTTTCTCGATACCATGGCGGAAAACTACGGCGCCGGACTCCGCATCCTCGATTTTGTAAACGCACCGGAGGAATCTCGGATTATTATCAACGACTACATCAGCGAGCAGACGGAAAACCGGATAAACGACCTGATTCCCGAGGGCCTTATTGATACGATGACACGGCTCGTTTTAACCAACGCCATATATTTCAATGCCGCCTGGCAGTATCCTTTTGCCGAAGAACTGACCACTGACGGCACTTTCCACCTGCTCGACGGAAGCGAAGTAACCGTGCCGATGATGTACCAGGATGAGAATTTCGGTTATAACGAGGGCGAAGGGTACCAGGCTGTCGAGTTAAAGTACGACGGAGAAGAGCTATCTATGGTCATAATACTACCCGAAGAAGGACAATTCGATTCTTTCGAGCAGTCGCTCGATTCCGACATGCTCAATGACATCATTAACAACCTGGAGCAAAAGCATGTAGAATTGACCCTGCCAAAATGGGAGTACGAAAATTCCTTTAAGCTGAAAGAGATTCTAAAGGCAATGGGAATGCCCGTAGCTTTTTCCGGCGCTGCTGATTTTTCCGATATGACGGGAAAGCGGGACCTGTATATAGACGAAGTGGTGCATAAATCCTTCGTATCGGTCGATGAAGCCGGTACGGAAGCCGCCGCCGCCTCGGCGGTAATCATGAAACTAACCGCAGCGCCGGTCGATTTCGCTAAATTCACCACCGACCGACCTTTCATCTACCTGATCAGGGATATAGAAACCGGTTCCGTCCTGTTCATGGGACGCCTGCTAAATCCCTAAAAACCATTAATTACTCATAAAAAAGAAGGGGAGTTTTTAACTCCCCTTTTTATTTTGATGAATTTCCTACCGTTATCCGTTCAGTCCGTAGGTCATCAATTCGATAAGCTGCTTCATCATGGTGGGGTCGTTCTGGGCTCTTTCCGCTATTTCGGGGTTATTGAAGAACCCCTGCCGGATTATCTCGAAGTAGACCATGATTGTCTCCAGGGAGAACCGGTTATCTATATGCCCCTGCTGTAAACCTTCTTTGAAGAAATTACTCGCAATGGGCATAACATGATTGGTATACAGGTTGTTCATGAAATCCTGCATTTCCGGGTCGTTCTGCATCCAGGTTTGTATCAACTCACCCTGGAACTGGCTGACAATCTCAGATTTATCGAAGACGATTTCCTCCAGTTTCTCCATGTAGGGTCGGTCGCTTTCCATGACGCTTTTATACCTAGCTAATAGAATCAAGGAGTACCATTGCAGCACGTCGCGAATCAATTCCTCCTTACTGCCGAAATGGTTGTAAATGGTTACCTGGGAGACATCGGCACGTTCGGCAATATCGCTGATGCTGACTTTTTTAAAGCCGTGGTTCTGAAATAATTCGATAGCCGCCCGCCTGATGTTCTCCTTTTTCTGCTCTTTCCTTCTTTCAAAACCGTCCATTTTGACCTCCCGGAAT
>JASFHJ010000028.1:0-10584 GCA_050123255.1 Dehalococcoidia bacterium | reverse complement strand
ACGAACCTCAGCTCTCCGACCTCCGGGAAAGCGGCAGCATCGAGCAGGACGCCGATGTCGTTCTGTTTATCTACCGCGATGAATATTACTACAAGACCGAAGACGAATGGCTGGCGGTGCATCCCGACCGTGAATACCCCCGCGAGGAAGCCGACGTGATAATCGCCAAACACCGCAACGGGCCTACCGGCCGGATAAAACTTCGTTTTCGGCACACGCTGGCACGCTTTGAAAGCATCGAGACCGGGGAGCAGAGTCTGCTATGAAAAAGTTCGAAGGTTTTCCCGCCAGGATGGATTTTACCTCCATCCCCAACGTCTTTTTCAGCCGGGTAATGCCGCAAATCGATGACATTGCCGAGTTGAAAACGACCCTTCACGTGATATCGGTGCTTTATCGGAAGAAGGGCAGTCCGCGTTTCGTTGGCTGCGGGGAACTGGCGGCGGATGAAAGCCTGATGAATTCTTTGAAGGGAAACGAAGGACCTCCGGAAGAAGTCTTACGGAGAGCTCTGGAGTCGGCGGTCGAGCGTGGTACGTTGCTGCATATCCCGGTGCATAAAGATGATGTCCCCGAAGACATTTATCTCCTCAATACTCAATCCAACCGCGAATTGTCGGAGAAAATCGAGAGCGGTGAAATCGCACTCCCCGGCATGCAGGCTGCTGGTCGTAAGTATCCCCAATCCGAAGAGATGCCGGATATCTTTACCCTTTACGAGGAGAATATCGGCATCATCACCCCGATGATTGCCGACGAACTCCGCGAGGCGGAAAAGCTTTATCCCGAAGAATGGATAAACGATTCCATCAAGCAGGCGGTACTGAACAACAAGCGGAATATAAAATATATCCTCAAGATACTGGAAAACTGGGTGGCCGAAGGTAAAAGCGATGGAGCATATCAGCGACATTCTAAAAAAACAGACCCGGACAAGTACATCAAGGGAAAATATGGACACATGGTCCGAAGATGAGGACGGGTCGCGGGGTGACCCGGACTGTAAAATCTGCCACGGAGCCGGTTTTGTCCATCCGCCGCTGAAAAGCGGCAAACCGGACTACAGCCGCGTGGTGTCCTGCTCCTGTACACATAAAGAAGGCACCGGGGAACGGCGGAATCGCCTGGTCCAGTACAGCAACCTCGGTTCGCTGACCCGCCTGACCTTCGAAAACCTGGAACCCAACGGTAAAAGCGGCAATGCCGCCAGCCAGCAGCAGTTCAACCGGGCTTACCAGGCTGCCCGTGAATTCGCTGAAGACCCGCATAACTGGCTGGTCCTTGGCGGACCCAGCGGCAGCGGTAAAACGCACCTGGCGGCGGCTATCGCCAACGAACGGATAAACCGGTACCATCCGGTTTTCTATATATCCGTGCCCGACCTTCTTGACCGGCTCCGCAACTCTTTTGCCACGGATAGCGAAGTTCCCTACGACGAGTTCTTCGAGCAGGTACGCAATACGCCCCTGCTGTTACTGGACGACCTGGGTATTCAGAGCGGTACGGCTTGGGCGAAAGAAAAACTGGACCAGCTGCTGACCTCCCGCTTTAATGCTGAGTTGCCAACTGTAGTCGTACTCATTACACCGCTGGAGCAGCTTGACGAACGACTTCACACCCGCCTTATGGACGAACGCCGTTGCCGTGTCTTCATGCTGGGAGACGGAAGTCAGACGGCGGATTATAGCTGGGGGCCGGAATTCCGGCTCCAGCAGAAGATGACCTTTATCAATTTCAAACGACGCAATAATTTATCGCTGGAGCAGCAGGATAACCTCGATGAAGCTTACCGGGTAGCCTTTGATTTCGCCAAGAACCCGGAGGGCTGGCTGGTATTCATGGGAGAGACCGGCTGCGGTAAGACTCACCTGGCGGCGGCTGTCGTCAACTACCGCTATGAAGCGGGTAAACCGGCGCTGTTCGTCGTCGTGCCGGAGTTTCTCGACCACCTGCGCTCCACCTTCAGTCCCGATAGCAAGGTCTCTTACGACGATGTTTTCGAAAGCGTGAAAACCGCCCCGCTGCTGGTGCTGGACGATTTCGGCGAGCAGTCGACCACACCCTGGGCGCGGGAGAAGCTTTACCAGATGCTTAACTACCGCTACAACAGCCGTCTCCCCACCGTGGTCACCACCCGTCTGTCATTCGATGAAATACTCGGCGAGGTCGACCCGGCTATCAGCTCCCGCCTCGTTGACAGCCAGACGAGTGTGCCCTTCTGGATTATGGCTCCGGACTACCGCGGTGATAGGCGTGCCGGGAAAACGCGTTCCTCCTCGCGGGGCAAGACAGGGCGCAGGTAGGGCAGGATGATACGCCTGGTTCGGGCTGAAGAAAGCCACGTTAAAGATATCAGCAAGCTGTGGCTGGAATTCATGGATTTCCATCAGAAATATGACCCCCTTTGCGTACCGGCTGATGATTCGGAAGCGGGTTTTGAAAGAGAGATGGTGCGGCGGCTGATGGAATCGGAAAAAGGGCTGGCGCTGGTGGCTCTGGATGGCGATATACCTGTTGGTTACTCGCTGGCGGAAATACAGGAGCCTCCCCGCGGTCTAAAACGAGATGAACTGGGATATATCCATCATATTGCGGTTACCGGTGATTATCGGCGTAAAGGTATCGGTGAGAAGCTTTATCTTAAAATTCTCGAATGGTTCCGCTCCAGGGGCATCAATCGTATTGAGCTTGACCTTACCGCCAGAAACGAGGTAGCCGTCTCCTTCTGGAAGAAGCACGGCTTTACGGACTACACGCACAGGTTATGCCGGGAAATATAAAAACTCTACATTACCAGCGGTACCGTATCTCTAGTCTTCGTTATTATTGTCCTTCAGGAACTCTTCGGCTAATCTTATGGCGTCATCCGGGGAAATATCGAGTGAATCTGTATACGGCATTTCGGTGTAATGCTTCTCCAACTCCTCGATGTACGTGTTGAACTCCGGGTTTTGCTGCCTGAAGGAATCCAGCTTTTCCTCCACTTCTCTTATCGCTTCATCGAGTTCATCGAAGTCCATATCGAGGTGCATGAGGCTTTTCAGTCTTACCAGAATCGCTTTTGTCGATTTCGGGCTGTAACCGATTAAAATGTTGTGTTCCGGATAGAACGGTACTCTGACCGTAAAGTTGACGCCTTCCAGCCCCTTTTTCTGAGCGGCATATATCAGCATTTGATTGAAAGTAGCCGGTCCTTCCCGATGAGAGAAAGTAACGTTATATTTCTCCATCTCCTCTTTGATGGCGGCGCCGGTACATGTGCAGGATATAATGGGTTCGCGGGTATAGGGTGATCTATCGAGGATGCCGCATGACGCATAGAGTCGGGCTGCCCCGAACTCGTCGGCTAAACTCACTACCGTATCGGCGTATTCCTCCCAGTTCAGGCTCGGTTCGGTCCCCAGGAAGAAAATGAGGTCGTGTTCCGAGCCGGGATTCTTCGCGAAGTAAAACCGGTTTGTCGGCATGTGGGTTTCCTCGATGAGTCCGTCTTCCATTCTAAAGACCGGGCGAAGGCTCTCTAAACCCGGGATCTGGTAAATATGAAAACGGGATGCCGGCATTTCGGCGAATTTCACCCCGTTGAACTGCTTGATGAAATGGTTTATGCCGGTTACCGATACTTCGCCGCCGTTGACCCATCCGCTCAATCCGCATATGAAGTAGGGGCTTTTCAAGACCGGTTTGCTATCAAATATTAATAAATCCTGACCGTTCACATCATCACCTCTGATATCTCTCTATTTTAATTATAGCACTCTTGTCCTTGATTACCAGAGGATTTTTAATGAACGGCAATATTATTTGAAACTCAGCGCCCCGGTAGGGCATACCTTGACGCATTCGCCGCAGTCCTGGCACCGGTCGCCGACGGGCTCAGAATAGAAGGTGGTGATAGTGCGCCGGAAGCCCCGGTGGGCGAATCCCAGCAGAGCCGTCTCCTGGCGCTGGTGGCACACCCAGACGCACCGGCCGCAGAGTACGCATTTGTTGGGGTCGAGGATGAAAAGGGGATTGCTGTCGTCAACCGGCAGGTCGCGGAGAATATTTCGGTATCTTTTGGTCTTGAGTTTGCATCCCAGGTGACGGGCGATATTCTGCAGTTCACAGGCGCGGTTGGTAGCGCAGTGGGCGCAGTCCACCGGGTGCGAAGCCATAATCAGCTCGAACCCGGCCCTGGCCAGGTTGAGGGCTTTTTCGCCCCGGGTATTGATCACCATGCCGTCTTCGACCTCACGGGTACAGGCGATCACGGGTTCCTCCTCCCCCTCTATCTCCACGAAACAAAGGCGGCAGGCGGCACTCGGCTCCGGTTTGCCTTCGATAGCGCAGAGATTGGGGATGTAGATGTCGTTATCCAGCGCCACCCGGAGGATTTTTTCTCCGGCGCTGGCCGTTACCTTCTTCCCGTCGATGGTTAAAGTAACCTTCTTCATCAGTCGGGCACCTCGCTCGGCGGCGACAGTTTGATTATAGCGTTGTACTGCTCGGGACAGGCGGTCAGACAGGTACCGCACTTGACGCATTTTTCCTGGTCGATGACCTTGATTCTCTTTTTATTGGGAGATATCGCTTCCACGGTACAGGTGCCGATGCAGGCGTCACAGGAGCGCTCGCATTTGTCGGGGAGGATGTAATAGGCAATAAGGTGCTGGCACATCAATGCCGGGCACTTACCCAGTTCGATATGCTGCCGGTACTCGTCGCGGAAATAGCGCAGCGTCGTCAGGATGGGATTGGGGGCGGTCTGTCCCAACCTGCAGAGCGAACCGTTCCTGACTTCTTCCGCCAGGCTTTCCAGCCGGTCGATATCTTCCATGGTGCCTTCGCCAAATGTGAAATCGTTCAGGATTTCCAGCATCTGCTTGGTGCCGAGCCGGCAGAAGGTGCATTTACCGCAGGACTCCCGCTGGGTGAATTCCAGGAAATAGCGGGCTATCTCCACCATGCAGTCGTCCTCGTCGAGCACCACCATACCCCCGGAACCCATCATAGCCCCGGCTTGACGAAGAGAGTCGAAGTCGACCGGTAAATCCAGCGATGCATCGGGCAAACAGCCGCCGGAGGGACCCCCTATCTGTACCGCCTTGAACTTCCTGCCGTTGGGGATGCCGCTGCCGACGTCGAATAAAATCTGCCTTAATGTCGTGCCCATCGGCACCTCGACGAGGCCTGTATTGACTATCTTCCCCGCCAGGGCGAATACCGCCGTGCCGGGGCTGCTTTCCGTGCCGGTGCTTTTAAACCATTCGAACCCGTTCCGCACTATCGGAGGGATAAAAGCCAGCGTCTTAACGTTATTCACCACCGTCGGTTTGCCAAAAAGTCCGCGACTGGTCGGGTAGGGTGGGCGGTAGTCCGGCATGCCTGCCCTGCCTTCCAGTGAGGCTATCAGGGCTGTTTCCTCGCCGCAGACGAAGGCTCCCGAGCCCTGGAAAACATTGATATCGAAAGAAAAGTCGCTACCCAGGATATTCCTGCCGAGTAAATTCGATTCCTTTGCCTGTAGCAACGCTGTTTCAAGATGTTTAACCGCCAGCGGGTACTCGGCGCGAACGTAAATATAGCCGGTTGCCGCCCCGGTGGCATAGCCGCCGATTGTCAATCCCTCGATGACAGAATGAGGGTCGCTCTCTAAAATGGAGCGGTCCATGAAAGCCCCGGGGTCGCCTTCGTCGGCGTTGCAGATGATATATTTTGTTTTACCTGGCTCGGTGCTGCATAAATGCCATTTCTTCCCGGTGGGAAAGCCGGCGCCGCCCCGGCCCCGCAGCCCCGAGTTTACTACTTCTTCGATTACCTCTTCGGGCTTCATCTGAAGGGCTCTGGCTAAGCCGGAGTAGCCGTCGGCGTTGATATACTGGCGGATATCCGCCGGGTCGATATGGCCGCAGTTTTTCAGGATGATTTTCTGCTCGTACTGCGAGCGGGGGAAATCATCGAAACTGGGCAGCATCTCGTTGGGTTCCAGGGCGGCGATGACAAATTCCGGGCAGGTATTGTCGCCCAGGATGAACTCCTTGACCAGCCTTTCGGCGATTACGTCGTTGACATATCCGTAGCATATCGGCGGGTAACCCGGCTTGCTGATAATCACCAGCGGTTCGGCGTAGCAGTGACCCATGCAGCCGACTTCCAGCACGGTGCAGTCGATTTTCCGCTTATCGATTTCATCCCGGAAAGCCTTGATTACTGCCCGCGCGCCGGCAGCCAGACCGCAGGTAGCCGTGCCCACCATTATTACCGGCTTGTTTTCCAGCAGGTCGCGGCAGTGTGTTTCCGCTTTTTCACGGATTTCCCGGAAGGCATCCGCTATATTTGTTTTTTCAGCTGTCCCCACTCTTTTTCTTGCCCTTCTTTTCTCGTTCCTGCGCGAAAGCGAGTAAAATCCCGTCTACCCTGGTAGGTTCCACACTGCCCTCCGGCTTATCGTCCACCACGGTCACCGGCGCCATGGTGCAGCAGCCGACACAGGCAACCGTATCCAGGTCGAATTCCCGGTCGGCGGTGGTTTCACCGGGCCCGATTTCAAGTCGGCGTTTCCAGGCGTCCAGAGTGATGTAGCCGCCCTTCATATGGCAGGCAGTCCCCAGGCACACCCGTATCGAATGTTTTCCGGGCGGATTCAGCCGGAACTGGTTATAAAAGGTGATAACCCCGTAAACGTCAACCGGTGCAATCTCCAGGTGACCGGCGATTTCAATCATCGCTACACGGGGTAAATAGCCGAGTTTGCTCTGGACTTTCTGCAGGATGGGGATGAGGTTCGGGCGTTTCTTACCGAAATCTTTCAGGATGCTCCGGGTGGTTTTCCGGTTATATTCTTCTTCCCTGGCCGTATTTACCTTTTTGGGGATTATCTTCACCGCTTTCTATTCTGAAGTTTATTTTTCTCAATTTTATTCTGGCGAAGTTGTGCCTGTTTGTCAAGATACGCGGCGAAAACAACAAAAAGGTCCCATGTGTAAACAGTAGTAATAAAGTATGGTGTGAAACTGTTACCGATAGGGGATTGCCGGCGGGTACGGACGAATTATAATGAAATTAGGATGATATGTTAATTTAAGATAGGATATTTACATTTTAATGAATATCTGGAGGGTGATAACCCGATGAAGATAGTATCCGGAATAATATTGATGATAGGGGGGATCTGCGGGGCGGCGGTTGGATTTATGGGAACCGTCGAGGTAAGCTCCACGCTGAAAGTAATCGACGGTCTGGAAATGTCTTTGGCCCTGGCGGTATTCTCTATCTTCGTGTTCTTAAGCGGCGTGGCCAACCTGTTCTCTTCTTCAAATCAATAGACCGCGTAGATCAGCCGGGTCTTTCGCCGAATATCTTACTGCCGATTCTCACCAGGTTGGCGCCTTCCTCGATAGCTACTTTATAGGAATCGGTCATGCCCATGGAAAGGTATTTCATCTCCACACCGGCAATATTCATTGACTCTATTCGTTTGAAAAGCTGCTTCGTCTCCCGGAAGCAGGGTCGCAGGTCTTCCGGGTTGCTGACGAAGGGCCCCATGGTCATCAAACCCGTGATTTTGATATTTGGCAGGGAAGAAGCTTCTTTGATGAGTCCTTCCGCTTCCTCCGGTAGTACGCCGGCTTTCTGAGGTTCCCGTCCGCTGTTTATCTCAATCAGCACCGGCATGGTTTTTCCTATTTCAGCACATCTTTTATCGATTTCACGGGCTAGTTCGATGGAATCGACGGTTTCTATCATGTCGAACAGCTCTACCGCCTTCTTGACCTTGTTCTTCTGGAGATGCCCGATGAAATGCCATTCGATATCGCTGACGATTTCCCGTCGGGCCTGCTCGGCTTCCTGCACGTAATTCTCACCGATTATCCTGACCCCGGCAGTAACGGCTTCTTTGATTTCAAGAGGTTTTCTTGTCTTGGCGGCGCCCAGTAATTGAACGCCGGGAGGTAATTCCTGGAGTATTTGAGCTACGTTTTGTGCAATTGTCACGTGAAGATTATACCTGAATACACCGGTTATATTCGGTTACTGTGTTATCTATTCGCCTTACTGGTTACCGTAGACGGTGTCGGCCCATTCCTGCAGGCCTTCTTCCAGCTGTTTGCGGATCTCTTCCTGCCGTTGCTGGTAGTAGGTTTCCTGCTCCTGATTATAGGCATCTACCTGCTGCTGGTAATATTCCTGCTGCTTTTGAGCATCTGATTTCCCCCCGAAAAGGTCGCAGGCTGAGAGCAATGAGAGACACAGCACCAATGCTATCAGAATTACCAATAATCCGGTTTTCATTAGTTGCCTCCTGTTAATTGCCCTCACCTTTTATTGTACATCAATAACGCAACCTTTATACAGACCAAACAGGCTGCATTACCAATGTACCCGTTATTAATTGATAGATATCCCGGGGTAGCGGAGATGTAATGAAAGCCGGTGGTTATTTAGCTAAGGTGGGTTTTTTGGTCGTGACTCGTTTTTTAGGTTTTGTTTTCGGCTCTTGTTCTTCTTCCTGGAGTGAAAGGGTGAAGGAACGCAGCCTGGCGGCATCGGTGAATTTTTTCTGTGCTGCCAGTTCTTCCTGCGCCGTAATGCGGATTACCCGGATATCAGCCAGGACCTTCTGTATTTCCTCATTGGCCTGACTCACCACCTCCTCGATTTCTTTGCGGATAGCCAAACGGGTCTGTAGAAGCAGCCTTTGCGCTTCGCTTCTGGCTTTTATCTCGGTTTCCTGGAGGTAACGCTGCGCCTGCATCCTCAGGCGCCGGGCTAATTCCAGTTCGCGCTGTGCATTCAATATCATTTGCTGTGTATTTATAACATTCAAGGGTGCTTTTTGAGGGATCGGGTCGGTAGCTGACCTCGTTGCAGGTGCGCCGGTGGCCGCACGCTTCATGACAGGTTTAGGACCGGTTTCTGCCGCTACTCTTTTTATTGTGCGTATTTTTTTCATTTTACGACTACACAACGAGCTATCCCCGTAAGTGTGATTACGCGGACTATCTCCTTTGAAATACTACCCCCTGGTCGTGAAAAGATTGAGATGGTTATCACCAATTTTTTATGGGTGCAGACCCTTATTATTACGTTCCTGCCGGGTTGAACCGGATACGAATATTACGTTATTTCTGTTTTTACCCGGTAATACAAGGATATCACGGCGATTTTTACGTTCCAATAGTACTATATTCCTAAAAATTGATAGTTAAAACCATTGACCATTAGTAATAAATGGTTTACACTTGTAGTATATTTTCCGTTGGCGGTATTAATGAACAAAGCTTTCATCTTTTATAAGGGCTTAGGGCCCTTTCGTTTCGTGGACTGGAATTGTCCGCCAGCGAGATATATGGTCTAGCCCGTTCTTATCGTTCTGATCTTCAATTTCTGCATATTTATATACCAACACATGTTATCAGACAGCCGGGAGGAGCACTACAAGAGCCGTATCCGAACTTGGTAAGGAGGCGGACGGAGGGATAAATGACCACCAAATACGAAAAACTGCATAAACAACTGAAAGAAGAGCAAAAACGGCTGGAAGAAGAACTGGAACAGCTCCAGACGAATGCGTCCAGTGCTGATGAAAGACGTGAAGGCAGTCCTTTCGGTAAACGGGAGGAAGAAGCCACCGAAACCCTGGAACTGGAAAAGCGGTTGTCGCTGGAAAACCGCATCCGTAAAGAGCTGGTAGAAGTGGAACATACCCTTCAGAAGTTTGATGACGGTACCTACGGCAAGTGTGATAAATGCGGTAAACCCATTGATCCCAACCGGCTGGAAGCCCTCCCGCAGGCAAGTTTGTGTCTAAACTGTAAAGAGCTACAGGCGAAGAATGCACAGGGAAAGCCGTCCTGATACCAGGTGGCGGATAATCATCTTCGGCAGTATCGGCTCGTTACTGCTGATAGCCGACCAGCTAACCAAGTTATGGATCAGGGATAACCTGGTTAGGGGTGAAATCCTTTTCGATGCCGGAATATTCCAGATAATACGCCACCAGAATACTGGCGTTATCTTCGGCTTGTTCAAAGACCAGCTACTCGTCATCAAGATAGTCGCCTGCATCGGTATCGTCCTCATTGTGGCGCTCTTTTTCTATTACTACAGGCGCTGGCCGTTTCTCCAGGGCAAGCTGGTGCAGACGGCGCTGCTGCTCCTTTTCTGCGGTACCATCGGTAACCAGATAGACCGCTTCTGGCTGGGCTTTGTGACCGATTTCATTGATTTCAAGGTCTGGCCCGTCTTTAATATCGCCGATTCCATGACGACCATCGGCGGTATTCTGATGGCTTACGCGATTATTTTCCATCTGAAGCTCCCCGAGAAGAAGGAATGACCAGGGAATATCATTATGTAGCGGATACAGCGGGGATGCGACTCGACAGGTTTGTCGGCGAGAAATGCCCCGAGCTTTCCCGTACCCATGCCCGGAATCTTATAATTGATGGTCTGATTACCGTCAACGGCCAGGTTACTAAAGTCGGTCATAAGCTCGATGCCGGGGATAATATAGCCGTGGTAATTCCCCCCGAACCGCCCGCCCGGCTCTTGCCGGAAGAAATTCCGCTGAATATTCTCTATGAAGACAATGATGTCCTG
>JASFHJ010000027.1:0-10633 GCA_050123255.1 Dehalococcoidia bacterium | reverse complement strand
AATCCCAGGCTTTCGGCGGCAATCAGGCTGGCGATGCTGAAGCAGTCGTGAAGCTCGCAGACATCGATATCAGAGGGTTTCCGTCCCGACATGTCGTAAGCCTGCTTCACCGATACTTCCCTGGCTCTGATTCGGGGCAGGTAATCGTTCTGGTTGGAAAGCGTTCCGCAGGAAGACTGCCCGATACCGGTGATATAGACCGGTTTATCCGTCAGCTTTCTAGCGGTTTCTTCGGAAGCGAGGATAACCGCCGCCGCGCCGTCGGAAAACGGACAGCAGTCGTGTAGCGTCAGCGGCGTGGAAACCACGAAGCTGCCGAGCACTTTCTCCACGGTCATGTCGGCGTTCTTGTCGAAGAACTGCCCCTTGGGATTGGTGCTGCCGTGCCGGTACGACTGTATGGTTACCCGTGCCATCTGCTCCCGCAGCTTTTGCAGGGGGATATTATATGTGTCCGCATAGAGATGGGTCAACATGGCGAAAACCGCCGGAAAGGTTATTCCGGCCGGATATTCGTAGCGGGAATCGCTGAACATGGCGAAAGTACGCGTCGCCAGGCCGGTACCCATCGTTGCCGCTCTTTCCACGCCCCCCGCCAGGACGATATCGTAAAAACCGGAGGCCACCCACATGAAGGCGTCCCTGACCGCCATGCTGGCCGAAGCGCAGGCGCCTTCGTAGCGGTTGGCCGGGGCGTAAAGGCAGCCGATATTCTCGGCGGCGTACGACTGAATCATGCCCTGACCTTCCTCGAAGTCGGCCAGGGCATTGCCGACGAACAGGGCTTTGACGTCTTTGGGTGATAAACCGGAAAGCTCGATGGCCTCCGAGGCCGCCTCGGCGAAGAGTTCCACGCCGGTCTTCTCCTGGGGGCCGCTGAACCTGGTCTGGGCAACGCCTACCACGGCGACTTTTTTCATACCGGACCTCCTGGATGGATTGAAAGATGACAGTTAGTGGTTTTAGACTGTAATGATATCTCAGATTACCGTTTTTTCCTCGTTGGTGTCAAACCACACCGCCGACCTTGAAAAAGTTGACGGCGCTATTCATAATAAGCGTGGTTTATACTCTATTTCAGTGTTGGAGGATAATTATGACCTCATTAAACGATTTCAATAAATACGGGGAAGAACTGGAAACGTCCGTGAGGCTGCGCACCGCACCCATGGCCGTTAAGATGCTGGAAAAAGAATCGGACATCCCCGAAGGAGCCATAAGGCCGTGGCGGGACCGCGGTCAGCATATCGCCCAGTGCCAGGCTTTCGCGTTATCAAGGCGTAATAAAGAGACCATCGCCATGCTGGAAGAGGACAACTGGTGCTTCGCCCCGGTAATCGCCTACGGACTGGAGGATAAGCCGGAGGACGAGGATTTGCAGCTGTTTCTGCAGTACCCCCGGTTTCCGCGGGATAAATACATCGGGATTGTCAGCGCGCCCCTGAAGACGGCCAATTTCGTGCCGGACGTTGTCATCATTTACTCTAACACCACCCAGTTGCGAAACATGCTGATGCCGCTCAGCTACCGGAACGCCGACGAGGTAGACTGCGAATTGTTCCCGCCGGCCTGTGCTTACCAGGTAATTCCGGTGATGGAAAGCGGTAAATACGTGGTTACCCTGCCCGACCCCGGCGACTACATGCGGGCCCTGGCCGGAGAGGACGAGATTATCCTCTCGGTTCCCGCCGCCAAAATGGAAGATTTCATGGAGGGAATCCGGCGCATGAGGGATATGGAATACAGCTACGAACGCACCGGCATGTACATGCTGCACGATTTCCCGCAGCCACCGTTCTACCAGATGCTGTTCCAGCGGTGGGGACTATCTCCCAGAGATTCTGATCAGGGAAGTAAAGAGTAGAAACCGGCTCCCCGGATACGGAGAAATCGTCCGCTTCACGGCTAGTCGTTATCTTCCAGTAATTCCTGCGGCTCGATGGATTTCTGGAACATCCAGGCTTTTCTGTCCCGGATATCGCGGTCGAATAAAAGGCGGTTAAACAGCAATTCCTTCATGCTGATAGTCAGATGTTCGTCGACCGGTTGTGCGGTCATGCGCTTGATGGCTAACACCAGGAACACCGCCAGGAATGCCATGATAACGCCGAATTCTTCATCGAATGCCCAGTAGGTTAGCGGTAATGAAGCGGCCGACAGGAATACCGGCAGCGGTGAACTGCGGACGATTACCGTGCCGAGGACGACGACGGCGATAGCGATTATCGCCGGTAAAGCGGTGCTGTCGTTGATGCTGGGGATAATTATAACGATGCCCAGGGTTGTGGCAGCGCCCCTGCCGCCGTGAAAGCGCAGGAAGACGGGCCAGTTATGCCCGGCCACCGCCGCCAGGCCCACCACCACCTGCTGGGTGATATTCATGTCCAGGGTATGAGCGATTAATACCATAATCATACCCTTGGCAAAGTCCCAGATACCTATCGCCAGCCCGTACTTGCGCGAGGTAGTCCTCCAGAGATGACCGCTCCCCACCTGCTTGGTGCCCTCGACCCTCAAATCGACACCGTGAGCTCTGGCTACGAGGTAAGAGACGGGTACCGATCCCAGGAGATAAGCTCCAACAAGTAGTAATGTCCAGATACCCCAGTCAGTCATTATAATCCTCTAAAATATATTATATCATTGGTTGGCCAGCTTCAACATCCGTTTATCAGCTGAAGCCGTGAGTTGCGATACCGCTTCCATCGGCACCGCCACCCCGCCTATCATTACCTCGTTGTTTTCATCTATCCCGTGGTAATCGGTGCCACCGGTGGCTATCAGGTCGTACTTTTCCGCCAGTCTTACCAGCAGGTCGATTTGTTCCGCGGAATAGTCCTTGTAATACGCTTCGATACCAACGAGGCCGGCTTTCTTCAGGCCGGCTATCATTTCCTCGGTATTGTTCACGGTAAAGGGGTGGGCCAGTACCGGTAGGCCTTTTACCTGTAGTATCAGGTCCACCGCTTCCGCGGGCGTCATTTTCTCCCTCTCAACGTAGGCGGGGCCGTTATGGCCGATATATTTACTAAAAGCCTCGTTGAAAGATTTGATATATCCTTTCTCCAGCATAGCCTCGGCGATATGAGGCCGTCCCACCGAGCCTTCCCCGGCTATCTCCTGCACGCGTTGCCAGTCTATCTCTACACCGAGGTTGGATAACCTGGATACCATGCCCCTGGCTCTGGTTTCCCGGGAATTACGGAATCTTTCCAGGGCGGATTTCAATTTCCGGCTTTTATAATCCGGGAAGTAACCCAGCACATGAGCCTGTCCCTCCGGCATATCGGTGCTGATTTCCACCCCCGGGATTACCTTTAAGTCCGGGTATTCCCGGGCCGCTTTAAGTGCCGGGATAATACCCTCGATGGAATCATGGTCGGTGATGGCAATAACCTCCAGGCCCAGCCCGGCGGCTTTGGCAATAATCTCGGCGGGAGTGTACTTTCCGTCGGAAGCCGTCGAATGAATGTGCAGGTCTACCCGTCCCACTACCCTCTTGTCTCCCGCGTGATTCTCTCGATACCGGTCGCTTTCCCACTGGCGGCGTCGATTTCCAGCAGTACGGCATTGAGCATCGGTTCGCCTTTACCCACCGAGAGGGCGTGGGGCATCAGGGTAAGAAAACGCGCCATTACCGCTTCCGGTTCGTCCCCGATTATCGAGTCGGTGGGACCGGCCATGCCGATATCGGTGACATATGCCGTTCCCCCCCGCAGGATCTGTGTATCTATCGTTCCTACGTGGGTATGGGTGCCGAGGACAGCGCTGACCCGTCCGTCCAGGTAGCGTCCCATGGCCATTTTTTCCGAGGTCGCCTCGGCATGAAAGTCCACGATGATAACCGGCGGTTTGTCGGTGCGTTCTTCCAGCAGGGCATCCATGGTCCGGAAAGGACAATCATAAGAGTTCATGAAAGTCCTGCCGATGAGGTTGACCACCATGACCTGGCCGGATATCAGGTAACCGCGACCGGGAGCACCCTTCGGGTAATTCAAAGGACGGATAACCGGTATCTCTTCGTCGTTGAGGTGGGGAATAATATCCTTCTGAGCCCAGATGTGATTGCCGGACGTTATGATATCAACGCCGTTCCTCAGTAATTCCCTGGTTGTCTTCAGGGTAAGCCCGAAACCCCCGGCGGCGTTTTCGCCGTTGGCAATCACCAGGTCCAGCGCGTACTGACGGCGCATACCGTGTAAAAGCTCATGGATTATCTGCCGGCCGGGACGGCCGACGATATCCCCGATTACCAGTATTTTCATATCTATATTAATGTCATTGCGAGCGAAGCGAAGCAATCTCTGAGACGGGTCATGGAGATTGCTCCGTCACTCCGTTCCTCGCAATGACTCTCCTGGCTTTATTTAGCGTAGTCTACTGCCCGGGTTTCCCGTATTACCGTGACCTTGATCTGTCCCGGATAGTCCAGTGACTCTTCCACTTTCTTCACTATATCGCGCGCCAGCCGCATGGCTCCAAGGTCGTCGATTGATTCGGGCTTGACGAGTATCCGTACTTCGCGTCCGGCCTGTATGGCGTAAGACTTTTCCACGCCTTTGAAGCTATCGGCGATATCCTCCAGCGCCCGCAGCCGTTTCAGGTAGCTTTCCAGTGATTCACGCCGGGCACCGGGCCGGGCGCTGCTGATGGCGTCGGCGGCCGAGGTTATATAACCCCAGATACTGGTGTCGCTGGTTTCCAGGTGATGCTCGGACACGCCTTTTAGTACTTCGGGTGATTTTTCCCACTGCTTCACGAGGTCGGCGCCGATAGCGGCGTGGGTGCCTTCCACCTCGCGGTCTACCGCTTTCCCGATGTCATGCAGCAGTCCGGCTTTCTTGGCGGTGTTAACGTTGGCTCCCAGTTCCGAGGCTATCATACCGGCCAGATGAGCCACTTCCATGCTGTGTTCGAGGGCGTTCTGGCCGTAACTGGTGCGGTATTTCAGCCTGCCCAGCAGTTTAATAAGTTCCGGGTGCAGCTGGACTCCCAGTTTCATGGCTGCCTGCTCACCGGCATTAACGATATCCGCATCCACTTCCTCTTTGGCTTTGGTCGTCATTTCCTCGATACGCGCCGGGTGAATCCGCCCGTCGAGAATCAGGCGGTTCAGGGTAATCCGGGCGATTTCCCGCCGGATAGGGTCGAAACTGGATAGGGTGACGGCTTCCGGCGTATCGTCGATAATAAGGTCGACGCCGGTGGCCTGTTCCAGGGCCCGGATGTTGCGTCCTTCCCGGCCGATAAGCCGGCCCTTCATCTCGTCGTTGGGGATGGGAACAACCGAGGTGGTGCTTTCGGCTACAATTTCCGATGCGCTGCGCTGGATAGCGGAAGATAAAATCTCCTGCGCTTTCTCGTTGGATTCTTCCTTGAGCTTGTCTTCCCACTGGCGTAAGCGCCTTGAGGCTTCCTGCTGCATTTCCACTTCCATGGCTTCCAGCAGGGAGTCTCTGGCTTCGGTGCTGGACATCCCGGATATGAGTTCGAGTTGCTGTAACTGCTTGTCTTTGAGCTCTCCCATCTGGTTGCGGATGGTGTCTATTTCCTTTTCTTTGTTGGTCATGTTGCGTTCACGCTGTTCAACGCCTTCAATCTTCCGGTCCAGTGTCTCCTGTTTCTGGTTCAACCGGTTTTCCTGTCTCTGAAGTTCGCTTCTTCTTTCACGGTATTCTGAATCGGCTGTTGCTTTGTTTTTCTTGACTTCTTCCTGAGCTTCCTGGAGTATTCCCTTGGATTCGTTCCTGGCTTCGGCTACCATTCTGGCCGCTTTTCTTTCAGCAAGGCGGAGCTGGCGGTTGAAGACGATGCGCCGGGAGAAGAAAGCGATTGCGGCGCCAGCGATCGCACCAATGACAAGGCTAAAGAATAAAGCAACCCAATAGATTGGTTCTCCGCTCATTTTTCCTCCTTATATATACGCGGGGAGTTTTCCCCACGCTCGCTCCATAACATATCAATGGTCTGTTGAATAACATCATAGTTGAAACCCCGGCGCTTTAAAAAATCGCCCAGGCGACGGCGAAACGTCTGGTAATCATCCGGGGCAATTCTTCGTGCCCTGGTTAACGCAGCGCGGTAGGCGCTTTCATTATCATCGATGTCGCTGACCGCCTGTATAACGAGGTCGTTATTGATACCCTTTCGCCGGAGTTCCACGCCGGTCAGCCACCTGCTTCTCGGGCTGCAGTCCTGCCGGTTTTCCTTCCAGAGTCGGGCAAAAGAAACATCGTCGATAAACCCCTGGTCTTTCAGGTCATCGATGGTTTTATCGATATCGTTTCTTTCAAAGCGGCGCTGCAGCAGTCTTTGCCTTACCTCATACTCGCTGCGGGGCTTGTAGCTGATATAGCTGACGGCGGCGTTAAGACAGCGGCGGTATCTACCGGTCGCAGCCAGCTCTTCAACCTGGATGCTGGTGAGTTCCTGCTCTTTCCTCAGTCCGGCCTGCGTGACCACATTCGCCGGCAGGCTGAACGCATATTTGCCGTCGAGGTATATGTTTATTTTCTTATCACGGCTCTTAGCCGTGGTCAGCTTCGTAATTACACTCATCAATTGTTCCTAAAAGAACGCAAAAAGGCTGAAGCCTTGACCTCAGCCTTCCCATTGCCACCGCTACCAAATAATATTGTGTATATTATTAAAATGCCCTATTCTTCTTCAGGCAATGTTGAGTGGGTGCTCTGAGCTGAGGTTCTAATCCGTTCCTCAATTTCCTGAGCAAGTTCGGGATTTGCCTTGATAAACTGCTTGGCGCTTTCCCTGCCCTGCCCCAGGCGAGTGTCATCGTACGAGAAAAAGGCGCCGGATTTGGTTAATATACCCAGCTCTACACCGATATCGAGAAGGTTGCCCTCCCGGCTGATGCCGTGATCGAACATGATATCAAACTCAGCGGTACGGAAGGGAGGAGCGACCTTGTTTTTCACTACTTTAGCTTTAACTCTGCTGCCAATGGCGTCGGTTCCCTGTTTGATGGTTTCCGCTCTCCGCAGCTCTATTCTGACCGAGCTGTAAAACTTCAAAGCTCTACCGCCGGTGGTGACCTCGGGATTACCGAAGACGATACCCACCTTTTCTCTCAACTGATTGATGAAAATTACGGCGGTGCCGGACCTGCCGATAGCGGCAGCCAGCTTCCTCAGAGCTTGTGACATTAAACGGGCCTGGAGACCCATCTGGGGGTCTCCCATGTCTCCCTCTATTTCAGCACGCGGTACCAGGGCGGCAACGCTATCGATGATGATAGTATCGACGGCGCTGCTCCTTACCAGTGCCTCGCAGATTTCCAGCGCCTGCTCACCGGTGTCCGGTTGAGATATGAGCAGGTCGTTTACGTTCACACCGCAGCTGGCGGCATAAGAGGGGTCCATGGCGTGCTCTGCATCAATATAGGCAACCAAACCTCCTCTTTTTTGGGCTTCAGCAATGATATGCTGAGCTAAGGTAGTTTTTCCGGATGATTCGGGACCGAATATTTCTGTTATTCTGCCCTTGGGAATACCTCCGATACCCAGGGCAAGGTCAAGAGCCAGCGAGCCGGTGGGAATTGCTTCCACGGGCGGCAGTCCGGTTGACTCCCCCAGTTTCATGATGGAGCCTTTGCCAAACCGCTTTTCGATTTGCCCTATGGCCAATTCCAGTGCCTTTTCCTTATCTGTGGTCATTTCTCGCCTCAAACAGATAATAGCATAACGAATCTGGCAAAACAAGTGTTTGTACGGGCTGAAATCACCTTTATTGACGAATGAAAATCAGTAACGGGACGAATTTGATTTTGAACATATGTACTCATTCGGGTTCTTGCATCCTGCCCGTGCCTGTGGTACAATCGCCTGTACGGATTTCCCCCCGGTATCCCGCTGACCGTTCTCCTTTATTTCTGCTGGTAATCCGTATCGTAGTATTTCCCGGAAATTAGCGTGGGAGAGGTGAATTATGGGATTTGAAATAAGGCCGATAAAACCCGAAGAACTGAATGAGATGAACCGGATTGTGCGTCATAGTTTCGCGATTCCGGATGAAACGTTCATGAAAATGCCTCCGGAATGGACACTTTGCGCTTTCTGCGACGGTAAAATGGCAACCACTTACGCTGCCTGGCCCTTAACCATGCGTTTGAATGGAAGTGCCGCGCCCGTCGCCGGGGTGACCATAGTGGGCACATTACCGGCTTACCGGCGTCGCAGCTATCTAAGGAAAGTCACCGCGGCGCATTTTCAGGGTCTGTACGAGCGGGGAGATTATGCCGTGGCGGCTCTCTTTGCTTCCCGGGTGGCAATATACCAGAGATACGGCTACGCTGTGGTATCGACCAAAGGCATGTATAGCGTGGAGCCGCGAAACCTGAACCTTATCGCCGGACCGGAAGTGCCGGGAGAGTTCCGCGAGGCAGGCGATGAAGATACGGAGACCATCCTGGATTTATATCATCGCTTCATTGAGGATAAAACGGGCTATTTACACCGGAACAAATCCTTCGAGGTGGCGGAAGGCTCGCCGTTAACCGTAGTAAGAAATTTCGTACCCACGAATATTCTTGTTAAAGTCCTGTATATTGAAGCGGGGCAACCGGCCGGCTATATAATTTACTTTATCGAACGTGATAGCCGCCCCGGCAATGTCGGGGGACAGCGGTTGAATGTCACTGATTTAATTTGGCATTCACCGATGGCCTACCGGGCGATATGGCACTATTTCCGCAACATGGACCTGGTGCAGGACGTCATCTGGGGGAGAGTCCCGCCGGATGATCCGCTGCCGCATATAATGCTGGAACCGAGAGAGCTCAAACTCACCTCGGCGGACGGATTACTGGGCAGGATAGTGAACGTTGCCGGAGCATTACCGTTACGTCCGTATTCGGATGAAGGTACACTTACTTTCGAGATAGTCGACGGTTTTTGTGAATGGAACCAGGGCAAGTGGGAGATGACCGCTACCGTCGGCGGTGCGGAAGTAAAACACAGCAACAAGTCGCCGCAGTTGACCATGCCCGTATCCACTCTGGCGATGCTCATGTTCGGGCAGATAAGCGCTTCGGCAGCCGCGCGTATGGGACGGCTCGATGTTGCCGATGGTGATGCACTGGAGATGTGGGACAGGGTGATGCGCACTAAATATCCGCCGTTTTGCGCCGATTCGTTCTAAAGTATATCTTAGCCTGTGGACGCAGATGCGAGAGGGCGGTCGGGTTATTGGTCGGGAATCGGGGGCATCAGGCATTTGTGCCGGCTGGCGGCTTTCCTGGACTCGAGTATTTTACGGATATCATCCGGGGCTTCTCCCGTAAGGATGTAATTATCCAGCACTTCGTAGCTGAAACCCATATCCTTCTCGTCGGTTTGCCCTTCCCACAGCCCGGCGGAGGGAGGTTTATCGATTATTTCCCGGGGAACACCCAGGTATCCGGCCAGCTCTCTTACCTCCGCCTTGACCAGGTTGCCTAGCGGCATCATGTCCACGCCGCTGTCGCCGTATTTGGTGAAATAGCCGATGGTGATTTCGCTCCTGTTACTGGAACCGGCTACCAGGTATTGACGCTGATTGGCGGTATAGTAAAGTGCTATCATTCTTAACCGGGCTTTGAGGTTGGCGCGTGTCAGCTTTACCAGGGCAGCGTCCGGTTGAAAATCCGGCAGCGTTTCTATAGTGGAATCATAGATTCTGTCGAGGATAATGGTTTTGGTGGTTAAGGTGAATTTATCCGCCACCATTTCCGCGTGCTCTTTGTCCGCCGGAATGCTGTGACAGGGCATGATCAGTCCCAGCGTATCACGCGGAAAGGCTTGCTGGCAGAGTATCGCCAGCACCGATGAATCAAGGCCCCCGCTCAGTCCCAGTACCACTCCCCGATATCCGGCGCCGTCCACCGCCTCCTTTATCCATGCTGCCAGACGTCGACTAACCGATTCCGCATCCATGCCAGTCTCCTTTTACAGTGCCGGTTTATCAGTAGTATACTGGCTTAAACCGGTACGGTCAAAGGATTCTATGGTTATGACCGATGTTATTCTGAAAAACGCCGATATCATCACAATGGATACCGCCCGGCCCGATGCGGAAGCGGTGGCGATAACCGGCGATAACATCACCAGCGTGGGTAGCAACGCTGAAATTGAAAGCGCGGCGGTAGTTGGCACCAAGGTAATCGATTGCCGGGGTAAAACTGTTGTGCCCGGTTTTAACGATGCCCATCTCCATCTTTTTTCATTGTTTAGAAAACTCCTCAGCGTCGACCTCAGTCCGGCGGCGGTAAGTTCCATCGAGGATATCAAGGCGGCAATCCGCCGGAAAGCGGCAAATACACCGCCGGGGACGTGGATAAGCGGCACCGATTATAATGAGTTCTACCTGGCGGAAGGACGTTGTCCTAATCGCTGGGATTTAGACGAAGCCGCCCCCGGCCACCCGGTGGTGCTGACACACCGCTCGTTGCATGCCTGCGTTCTCAACAGCCTGGCCCTGATGAAGGCCGGTATTGATATGGAAACGCCGGAGTGCCCCGGAGCCCGTATCGAACGGGACCTTGATACCGGCGAACCAAACGGTATCCTTATCGAGATGCTTTCATACATCCGGGGAGAGGTCATGCCGCCTTTTTCCGGTGAGGAACTCGATGAAGCAT
>JASFHJ010000026.1:0-10735 GCA_050123255.1 Dehalococcoidia bacterium | reverse complement strand
GAAGAACTTACGCCACCCGTCCACCAGCTTCTGTCTGACGGCGATATCGTCAGAGCGTGCCGCGCAAAGGTGGCAGTTGACGCCGCAGTAGCCAATCATTTTTTCTTCCAGCATCGTATGCTCTCCTACATTGGTATGTTACCGTGCTTGCGCTGTGGCCGGATTTCCTTCTTGTTCTGTAATGCTTCCAGCGCGGCGATAATCCTGGGGCGGGTCTGGCTCGGTTCCACCACCGCGTTGATATAACCCATCCTGGCGGCGACGTAGGGATTATAGAGCAGTTCGCGGTATTCGGCTATCTTCTCCTGTTCCTTGGCCGCCGGGTCTTCCGCTTCCTTGATTTCATTCCGGTGGATGATGGCTGTCGCCGCTTCCGCACCCATTACCGCAATCTCCGCCCTGGGCCATGCCATAAGGTAGTCCGCCCCCAGTCCCTGGCTGCACATGGCGATGTAAGCGCCGCCGTAAGCCTTGCGGGTAATCAGGGTTATCTTGGGTACGGTGGCTTCGGCGTAGCACCAGAGCAGCTTGGCGCCATGCCGGATAATACCTCCCCATTCCTGGGCGCTGCCGGGCACGAAGCCCCCGACATCAACCAGGGTAAGCAAAGGAATATTGAAGGCATCGCAGAACCTGATGAAGCGCGTGGCTTTATCGGAGGCGTTGATATCCAGCGAACCGGCCAGAAACATCGGCTGGTTGGCGATGATGCCGATGACATGGCCGTTCATCCGGGCGAAACAGGTAATCATGTTCTGGGCAAACTGCCGCGACGGCTCCATTATCTCCCCATCGTCGACAATCGACTGGATAACCGACTTCATATTATATCCCTTGTTAGCCTGTTCCGGCAGAATATCATTGAGAGATTCGTCGGTACGCCCGGGGGAGTCGGTCGGGGTGATATAGGGCGCTTTTTCTTCGTTGTTCCGGGGAAGATAGCCAAGGAGCTTCTTCATTTCGTCGATGGCTTCTTCATCATTGTTGCAGGCGAAATGGGTAACGCCGCTCTTGGTGCTGTGCATAACCGCCCCGCCCAACTCGTCGTTGCCGATTTCCTCACCGATGGCCTGTTTAACCACCGCCGGCCCGGTGATGAACATATAGCTGGTCTTTTTAATCATGAATACGAAGTCGGTCATCGCCGGGGAGTAAACAGCGCCCCCCGCCGCCGGGCCCATGATGGCGGATATCTGCGGGATAACCCCGGAAGCGCAGGAGTTACGGAAGAATATGTTACCGTAGCCGTCCAGGGCATTGATGCCTTCCTGGATGCGGGCGCCGCCGCTGTCGATGAAGCCTGCCATCGGCACTTTCATCTTCATCGCCAGGTCCATAATCCGGCATATCTTCCTGGCGTGCATTTCACCCAGCGTGCCGCCCCGGGCGGTGAAGTCCTGGGCGTAAGCGCAGACCGTGCGTCCGTTCACCTTCCCGAATCCCGTGACCACGCCGTCGGCAGGGATGTTTACCTTGTCCATACTGAAATTGGTGGCGCGGTGCTGCACGAACAGGTCGATTTCTTCAAAGGTATTTTCGTCAAAAAAACGGTCAAGTCGTTCCCGGGCGGTCAGTTTGCCGGAGTCATGCTGTTTCTGGATGCTCTTTTCGCCACCCCCGGCTTTAAGTTCGGCCTCGAGTTTGGCCAGTTTTTCCATATCTTCTTTCAAAATTCACCTCAATTGAAAAGAATGAAACAAATTAATAATATCATATGGCATATTTTGCGGGCAAACATATCTGGCGATTCTCAATCAAGTCTTCTTAATCGTGGCGTGAGTACTATCAAACCTATGGAAGCGATAACCAGCATCACGGCAAAACCGCCCATCGCCCACTGGATACCCACCGACTCCGCAAGAATCCCGGCAAAGAAGGTGCCTAGACTGGAAAATCCCAATCCCATCATCATAAAACTCATCACCCTGCCGCGGTATTCCGGCGGCGTATAGTTCTGTGCCAGCGAATTGCCCGAAGCCCGGTGCGTCGTCTGACCCAGCCCGATAAACCACACGACGAATATGGACAGCATCCACCAGTAAGAGGCGGCAAATATGGTCAGCGCTATTCCCATGATAATTCCGCTGGTAATCATGATAATGCCCCGCTTGCGGTTGGGTATGGAAGCCAGTATCAGGGAACCGGTAATAGCACCTACGCCGGAAACGCTCAGCATTATCCCCATGCCGCTGGCGCCCACGTCAAGCACGTCCTCGGTTATCATCGGCATCAGCTGCATAAAGGGCATGCCGCATATCATCACGAAAAGAGTCGAGACAATCACCAACAGCATGGTTTTTTCCCGCCGGATATAACGGAAGCCTTCGATAATATCCGACAGGGCGCTTTTGCCGTGGCTGAGCACCTGTGCCGTCTTCGGCATGAGGAACATGCAGAACGCCGCCAGGGCATACATGCCGGCGGATATAAAGTAGACGATGGAAAAATCAAAAGCCTCGATGAGAAAGCCCGTGGCCGCCGGGGCCAGTATCCGGAAAACGTTCATTCCCATCATATTCAGGGAAACGGCGTTCAGAACCTGGTCTTTGTCCACTATCTCGGAAATTATAGCCTGCCGCGAAGGCATCATAAGGCCCATGATAGTCCCCTGGATGACGGCGGTAATTACCAGAACCCACCAGGAATCGGGGATGTCCTCGCTCAGGTAACCCGTCGTTATCGAGAATGCTACCCCGAGCGAGACCAGCAAAGATGCTACCATGCTGTAAAAGAGGATGACTTTCTTCTGTACCCGGTCGGCAAAAGCGCCGCCGTATAGTGAAATCAGTATCACGGGAATTGCGTTAGCCAGCGAAGCTATGCCCAGGACTATTCCCGAGTCGCTGATACGGTAGATAAGCAGCGATCTCGCTACGATTTGCATATTCATCGAGGACCACTGGCCGACCATGCCGATGTAGTAGAGACGGAAAGCGGAATTCCTGAACGAACTGAAGGTCTTGATATGTTTCAAATCTACTATGGTATTTTGCTCCGATTTTTACAAGATAATCTATTGGCCTATCGTGAACGCTATCACATCGCCGTCACTCAGGTTGAGCACGGTGCGGAGGTGATAAGGGCTTACGAGCTCTACGTGATATTTACTATTAATCCAAGTAAAGATGCAGACGCAGGCCGGATACTCGCCAGCAACGGTTACTGGACAGTAATATATGCCGGTTTCTCCCTTATACGTGTTTCCGTACTCAGACGGATCGAAATCTACTCCCACATATTTCATCCCGGTTGTATCTATTGGTTCCGTCAGTCTTAGATTTAACGTTCCGGGTATCACGAAAAGTCCGGTCAGGCGCTGGAAATCCTCCCGGACGCCGGATTTTGACCACTCCGTCGCCGCTCCGCCAACCCCGGGTTTGACCGTTCCCTGATACACCTGCTTTTTCTCCATTAAATTTTCCAAGATATATCCTATATTAACATATTCGCCTGTTTTATAACTTATTCTGGAAGTGCTAAAATGTCCTTGATGAACGAGACCCTGCCGGCTACCCGTTGCGGTAATACCGAGTTTCATTGGGGCGAGCGTACCTACGTCATGGGTGTGGTTAACCTCAGTCCGGACTCCTTTTCCGGGGACGGACTCGGCGACGATGTGGAAGCCGCAGTCGCCCAGGCAAAACGCATGGTATCCGAAGGCGCTGATGTTATTGACGTCGGCGGGGAATCGACGCGCCCCGGTACCGAGCCGCTTTCGTCCGATGATATTACCGGGGAACTCCGTCTGGTGATACCGGTCATCGAGCGGCTCGCCGGTGAAGTATCAGTTCCCATCAGTATCGATACCTATAAAAGCGAAGTCGCCCGGCAGGCGGTAAAAGCCGGAGCGACTATCCTTAATGATATCTGGGGGCTCAAGCACGACCCGGCGCTGGCCCGGGTAGCGGCGGAGAACGGTCTGCCGCTTATTCTCATGGCGAACCAGCGCGATGCCCCGCCGAAAACCGGCATCGTGGCGAAAGTTATCGCCGACCTGGAAGACGGCATCAGGCTGGCTGAGGAAGCCGGGGTGCCCGGAGAGAACATCATCATCGACCCCGGTATCGGCTTCGGGAAAACCCTGGAGCAGAACCTGGAACTGGTCAATCGCCTGGCAGAACTGAAAACAATGGGCAAACCCATCTTATTGGGTACCTCAAGAAAATCGATGATCGGGCTGGTACTGGACCTGCCGCCCGAGCAGCGGCTCGAAGGGAACCTGGCGGTAACGGCTATCGGTATCTCTAACGGTGCCGATATGGTGCGTGTCCATGATGTAAATCCTACGGTGCGGGTCTGCCGCATGAGTGACGCTATCGTAAGGAGGGGAACGGTAAATGGCTGAACTGGTAACGGTCTATCTGGGTATCGGCTCAAATCTCGGCAACCGCTCGGCTAACCTGGACAGAGCTATCGATATGCTGTCGCAACGCATGAAAATGGGTGAAATTTCCTCGGTATACGATACCGAACCGCTAAATCCCGACCAGCCGCGATACCTGAACATCGTCTGCGAGGTTTCCACCCGTCTGGCACCGGAAGGACTGCTCACTTTAGCTAAAGGTATTGAAAGCATGATGGGCAGGACCGGGAAAACCGGGGAGTCAAGGCCAATTGATATCGATATTCTTCTCTACGATGACGCAGTGGTGGACACGCCGGACCTGGTCATTCCGCATCCCCGCATGCTGGAAAGGGCTTTTGTGCTGGTGCCCCTGGCGGAGATAGCCCCGGATGCGGTGCACCCGGTTGCCGGTAAGACAATTCGTGAACTAAAAGAGGCGGTGAGTGAAGTCCAGGGGATTTTCAAGCTGGAGGATAATTGAGGAATAAATGTACGAGATAACCGTGGAAAAACACTTCGATGCGGCGCATTACCTCAGAGAGTACCGGGGCAAGTGCGAGGAGATGCACGGGCACCGCTACCGGGTGGTGGTGAAGGTAAAAGCTGAAAAACTGAACAACATCGGGCTTGCCTACGACTTTACCGATCTGAAACGGTATCTTAAAGAAATAATCGACCGGTTCGACCACGTCTGCCTCAACGATATACCGCCTTTCGACAAGATAAATCCCTCCGCCGAAAATATTTCAGCCACAATTTATAAGGAACTCGGCGAAAAGCTCAAATCAGAGCCGGTAAGTCTGGTAAGCGTAGCCGCCTGGGAATCGCCGGAGCAGGGCGTCACTTACAGCCCGGATTAGTCTTTATTACGATAACGGCGTATCGGTCGACTTGTCGTTTTCTTCCAATCCGCTACGTATTCAAAATTTTCAAAAAACTCCGGTATTTGAATTCCGGTATAAACAATAGTAAGATAAAAGGTGATATTTCAGGAGTGTGTAAACTTGCCTGACTGGGAAATCACGGCCTCAACGATTTACTGTGAAGCCATCGATGATGAAGTAACTCTGCTGGTATCGAAAGATGGCGAAATTACCTGTACGGGGCAGCAGCGTTTTCAGAATCCCGGTAAAGAAGACGCCAGGTATCTGAATGAAAAGGGCAACAGGGTGGGGAGGAAGCTCGTTTGTCCCGGTATAGATTGTACCCTGGTCACAGAATATAAACTGAAAATGTAAATCCGGAATACTGGAGTATCGTATTATCTGCGAATGACGGCTACGGAAAAAGATAATCTGCAACAGAGCGTCCCCCGCGAGGCCAAGATAAGGATAGCGAATATCTCGCTGTCTTTCGGTGGTGTACAGTCCCTCATCGATATCAGCGTCGAGGTAAAAGACCGGGAAATACTGGCCATCATCGGCCCCAACGGTGCTGGTAAAACCTGCCTTCTCAACTGCATCAACGGCTTTTACAAGCCCCAGGAAGGCAATATCTATTTTGAAGGTAAAAATATCACCCGCATCAGACCCGATAAAGCCGCCAGGCTGGGTCTGGCGCGTACCTTCCAGAATATTGAATTGTATACGGGCTTGAGCAGTCTTGATAATATTATGGCTGCCCGGCACGTACTGATGAAACAGAACGTATTTGCCAGCGCGCTGTATTTCCTGTGGGCTCACAAGGAAGAAATCACCCACAGAAAGACCGTGGAAGATATTATAGATTTTCTGGAAATAGAGCCCATCCGCAAGACCACCGTCGGCATGTTGCCCTACGGTATGCGCAAGCGGGTTGAACTGGGCAGAGCGCTGGCTCTCGAGCCGAAAGTTTTACTGCTTGACGAGCCTATGGCGGGTATGAACCTCGAAGAGAAGGAAGACATCGCCCGCTTTATCATCGATATATTCGAGGGACAGGGTGTAACCTACGCGGATACCCCGGTGCTGCGCGACGGCGTTAGCTGTATCGTCCTCGTCGAGCATGACATGGGTGTGGTTATGGATATCGCCGACCGCATTGTCGTTCTGGACTTCGGCAAGAAAATCGCCGAGGGTACGCCGGAAGAAATCAAGAATAATCCTGAAGTTATTGCTGCCTACCTCGGCGAAGAGAAATAGCCGGTATAATACCGCGTAGTATTACTCCCACTTCCTCTCGTCCACTATCCCCTGTTTGTCCTCCGGGATATTACCGGCTCCGACCGCCTCTACGCGGTCGATTTTTATGCGGCAGACGTCCTGGAATTTCTTGTTGATAGCGTTCCCCAGGCTGGAGATATCGACGTCTTTATCTTTCGGTTCCAGCTTAAGGGTCAGGGTGTCCCGGTGCTTTTCCCGCCCGACCACCAGCTGATAACGGGTAACTTCCTTAAAACCCTTGATAGCCTCGTCGGCCTGTTTGGCGACGATGAACATACCGCGTACCTTCACGGCGTCTCCGGCGCGACCGACGATGCCGGTCAGCCGGTAGGCGGTACGACCGCAGGGGCAGGGTTCGGCATTAATCGACGAAAGGTCGCCGGTCCCGAACCTGATGAGCCCCCAGTCGGGATTGCATAATTGGGTGGTGACGATTTCGCCGGTTTCCCCCGGCTCCAGTTGCTTCCCCGTTTCCGGGTCGACAATCTCGGTGATGAACTCGTCCATCAGGTGCATGCCGGACTTTTCCCGGCATTCGTAAGCAATGGCGCCACCCGGTTCGGTGACGGCATAGGTCTGATAGGTATCTATATTATATTCGTTTTCAAAAGTCAGCCGGAGTGACGGCGCCAGCATCTCGCCGGTGAACCAGGCAACCCTGATATTAAGGTCTTTCCGGGGGTTGAGGTTCATTTCCCCGGCGCGGTTGAGAACGGTCATCAGGAAACTGGGTGTCCCCACGAAGCCGGTGACTTTCAAATCCTTCATTATCTGTATCTGGAGGTCGGTATTACCGGTTCCGGTGACGACTACCGTCGCCCCGCAGTCCCGGATTCCCTCGTGGAAAAGTATGCCTGCCGGCGACAGGTGGTAGGTGAACGTATTTATAACGACATCGCTCTTTCTGATACCGGCCGCCCAGTAAGACTTGGCGAACCACTTAACGCTGGAGGGTTGAATCTCGTAGATCGGCCCCGGCGAGATAAACACGCGTTCGACTTCGCTTACCGGTATTGCCGCTACGCCGCCGTACGGTAAATCGGCCTGCTGCATATCGATGAGGTCCTGCTTTCGGGTTATCGGCAGTTTCTCGAGGTCTTTAACCGTCTTGATTTGCTCCGGAGCGACTCCGGCGCTATCGAGGAGTTTCTTTACGGCTGGTGCGTGCCGGTAAGTGTGAGTGACGTGCCCGGATAACCGCTTATCTAGGTAGGCCTTACGCTCGGAAAGAGACATTGTTTCAAGGTCGTCATAGAAGTCCCCGTGTTTTTCTACAGCCATCTTTTTCTCCTCTTGTAATGCTTCACTTCCCGATAGCTCTTCTTCGTGCCCAGAGCCGAGAGGCCCATGTAGAATTCCTTGATATCCTCATTATTCTTCAGAAAATCAGCCGTACCGTCAAGTACCACGCGGCCGTTCTCCATGACGTATCCGTAGTCGGCGATGCTCAGGGCAATGCGTACGTTTTGCTCTACCAGTAAAACAGAGGTCCTGCTTTCGGTGTTGAACCGCTTGATGATATTATAGATTTCCTCAACGAGGAGAGGCGCCAATCCCAGCGAAGGTTCGTCAAGCATCATCAAGCTGGGCCGGGCCATCATCGCCCGCCCGATGACGAGCATTTGCTGCTCGCCCCCGGAAAGATATCCCGCCGTGTTCTTATGGAGGTCTTTGAGGCGGGGGAAGTAATCGTAAACCATTTCCAGGTCATCTTTAACGGCCTTGCGGTCGTGACGATTATGGGCGCCCACCATCAGATTTTCCTCGGTGGTCAGGTGCTCGAAGACATGGCGGCCTTCCAGGGCCTGGATTATCCCCAGCTTGCCGATAGCTTCGGCATTGCTTTTATCGATTCGCTGTTCGTCCCAGGTTATACTGCCGTCGGTAACCTCGCCTTCTTCGGTGTGCAGGAGGCCGGAAATAGCCTTGAGAGTAGTGCTTTTACCGGCTCCGTTGGCTCCCAGAAGAGCGACGATAGCCCCTTCTTCCACGGTCAATGAAACGCCGTGCAGAACACGGATGACATTGAGATAGGTAACCTCAATGTTGTTGAGTTTAAGCATTATATTCTGTTCTCCTGATGGTCTGGATGCGGGGCTCCGTTGGCACAGAGCCCCGCAATATCACTGCTGCTTATTGACCAAACCAGTCAAAGTTTTCGTATTTAACTACCGGTGCTTCAATCCAGTCGGTTAAAGCGGTAATCGCGCCGCTCTGGACCTGGAAGACACGGACGGACTTGGCGAGCCGGTTATCGCCCTCGGTATAACTCACCGGGCCGTGCAGACCATCGACGTCGTAGTTCTTGAGTTTCTTGATTCCTTCGTCTTCGAGTACTTTCCAGGCATCGGCGTCACCGGCTGCCAGAGCGTCGTAACCGGCGTTTTCCAGGGCGGTTTCAACGATCTTGGCCATGATCATGCTCTGTGCCCAACCGGTAATATAGTCACCATTCTCGGCATCCTCGGGATTGTTCTTCTCACAGTATTCCATGAGCTTGGCCATGCCGGGAACATCATCCCCCCAGCTGACGGTCGGGAATACGCCGTAGATACCTTCGGCGTCAGCACCGGCCAGGTCTACCAGCGCCTGGGTGAATCCGGCATGACCGGATGCAATCACCACATCCAGGCCCAGTTCCCGGGCGTTCTTGATTATCAGGGAGGTGGGTGCCGGGGTGCTGGAAATGTAGAGTACGTCGGGATTCATGGCTTTGATACGGGTCAGCGATTCCATTTCTGACATGGTATCGGCCTTGTGCTCGAAAGCCTTACCTTCGGCGCCGTCCCAGAGGATTTCAATCCCCATATCGTCGGCATAAGCACGGGCAGCGTTGATGGCGCCTTTGCCGGTGGAGTTGTTCAGGGCGTGAATCGCTACCTTAGGCTTACCGGAGCCCTGGTGGATATTATCCAGATAATAGTTCATGAAAGCCAGGAAATCGTCGCCGTAGTCGGGCAGCTGTCCGTAGACATGCTGTGGGGGACGGTACAGGTTGGGTGAAGAGAAAGCCGCCAGTCCGGCGAAACCGTTCTGGTTGGCCAGTCCCATGGAGGCGGTCATCATGGCCGAGGATGAAGTGGAGAACATAAGGCACCCTTCGTCCATGAAGTTCCTGATGATTGTGGACATGGCTCCGGCATCGTAGCCGTTGTCACGCCAGACAATTTCAAGTTCATACCCGTCAACACCGTCGAGTTCGGCATTTATGTATTCGATGGCATCTTTCTGACCGTGCTCCAGCGGTCTTCCCTTTTCGGCTGCCGGGCCGGTAGACGGCGTTGAAATCCCGATTTTTAATACTTTACCCTCTTTATCCTCGCCGCAGGCGGTCAGCATCGGCAAAGCAACTACCAGAATTGCCAGGCAGAGGATAACGCCGATAAGCATTTTCTTGTTTTTCATTCTTTTCCTCCTTAATATTGGTTTGGCTTTTAGCAGCGGTGTTGCCTACATCTCCCCATACCCCCTTTATATTAGTATGAAAAAGGCCATAAACGATACGACGCCTTGAATAAATTCCAGCGATGAGCCAGGCCCCGCGGCTCCAGTATCAGGAAAAGGACGATGACCAGCCCCAGCGTCATCGGCATTACGCCGCTGGCGAATCCTGACGGGAATGACGTGAGAGTCTCGGAGAGGAACGGGACCACGTTGATGATGAGAACCTCCTGCAGCAGACGGATAAACACAACGCCGAAGATGGGGCCTATGCTTGTCCCCAGTCCGCCGATGATAATCATACCCACGTACAGGATGGAATCCTTGAAGGAAAAAGCCTCCGGGGTTAAGCTGACGTTCCAGTGGGCGAAAAGACTGCCGGCAATTCCGGCAAAGAAGCAGCCGATGAAGAAAGCCAGCAGCTTGTAATAGGTCAGGTTTACGCCCATAACCTCCGCCGCAAGGTCATTATCCCGCACGGCGATAAATGCCCTGCCTACCTTGGTCCGGACGAGGTTTTTTGCCAGAAAGACGCAGGCTACCGTAATGCCGATAATGAGGTAGAACTGGCTCTGTCCGCTCCGGAAAACGAAGTTGCCGACGGAAGCGAAGGGCACGGCCATGCCGAGTTGTCCACCGGTCCAGTTCCACTGGCTGATAATCCACATGACGATGAATTGCGCGGCGATAGTGGTTATGGCCAGATAAAATCCCTTGACCCTGATCGAGGGAAGCCCGAAGATGATGCCGACCACTCCCGCCATGATGCCGGCGCAGATGAAGCTGACGGGGAAGGGTAATTCGAACC
>JASFHJ010000025.1:0-10798 GCA_050123255.1 Dehalococcoidia bacterium | reverse complement strand
GATACCCGTAGAAACTAAGAAAAAGCCTGGAGATGTGGCTGGGTGGAGATCTAAAACTCGAAAATATGTAATGCCGTTGAAATTTGAAAGGAAGGGCGCCTGGTTCTATGGAAAAGAAAACCGGGATGATGGCGGCGGCCACATATCCTACATACGCACTCATGATGCTGGTTTTGATTTCTTTACCATTTTTGAGAGTATGAAAAGAGGTCCTTACAGGATTGGGCCTGATCCCAGACCCCATACACATCCTCATAGCCAGATAATGATTTTCCAGGGGACCGACACTGATGATTTGAGTGAACTCGGGGCGGATTTTGAAATATGCATGGGAAAGGAAAAAGAGAAATACACATTTTCTAAATCCACGGCGGTGATGACACCCCCATTTTTACCGCATTGGCCAGGAGGTGTGGTAAAGCTTAATAAGCCTATGCTGATGATAGATATCCATCCTTTTGACGATGAACCAGGGCGTACTAAACCGGCAAATGTAAAATTAATATAGATATCAACACTTTGCCATGATTTATGGATTTGCATTTTACCCATAGAGCATAAGCGTGAAATGGTTCTGGCACTGCGACTGTAAAACGATCTTTTTCCTGAAAAATGTGCCAGTATCTTAGATATTTATGAAAGAACTGTAGTGATGGATATGGGATCATCGGATTGACACCTATAGAGTCATATACACAGTGTTTAATTTCAACCAGTCATTCAGTTTGAAAGTTGTATCATTATCGGTAGGTAAGTTACTAATACCTGAGTGATCGATTCTGGATTGGGAGTAGTATAATGCCGGATTATGGTTACGCCGGAAATGTTCTTAAAATTGATCTATCAGACGGGAAAATAGACAAACAGCCCAGTGAAAAACATACCGATAAATATATTGGGGGTCATGGATTGGCTGCCAGTCTTTACTGGGAGATGGTCCCACCAGCAGCTAATACGACCGACCCTGGTAATTGTCTTATCTGTGCCAGCGGACCCGTAACCGGTTTTACCGGCTTTGCCGGTTTTCGCTGGAAAATCTGCGGCAAGACAAACCTCAATAAGCCTGAGTCATTCTCTTATAGCAACCTGGGTGACAGGTGGGGGGCTATGTTAAGATACGCCGGCTATGATGCTCTGGTAGTGAATGGCAAAGTCGACAATCCCGTTTATATTTATATAGATAACGATAGAGTTGAAATACGTGATGCCTCGCACTTATGGAATCGCTCTGCCTTTGAAACAAGTGATATCCTTAAAACCGAATTGGGAAAACGAGTGAGTGTCCTTACCATCGGTCAGGCAGCCGAGAATCTGGTCCCGTTCTCAACGGTGCTGGCCGAGGGCGGTGCTTCGGGTTCCGGCGGCATGGGTGTGATCATGGGATCAAAAACACTTAAAGCTATTGTCGTCGCTGGGAATAATCGACCTCAAGCTGCACAGCCTGAGAGAGTAAACGAGCTGGCAAAGATTTTTCGAGACAATCAATCCAAAACGGTCCACCCTGATATCTCTCACGTTCCTGGCCTTACACGTCTCCGACCGTGTTACGGTTGCGGACCAGGTTGTTATCGAGAGATGTATCCAGGCGAACAAGGCCGCCAGTATAAATCGCTGTGCCAGGCGGGTGATATGTACACAGCTCTCTCAGTCAGGTATTCGGGTGTAAGGGACGGAGCACGTCTTATAGCTACGCGGTTATGCGATGGCTACGGATTGGATACCTCAGTCATGCAAAGTATGATCGAGTTTCTTGATACCTGCTATCTTGAGGGAATTATAACTGAAAAACAGGCAGGGTTACCTTTGTCCAAAATCGGCAGCCCCGAATTTATTGAGGAATTGACGGCACAAATTACTTTCAAAAAAGGCTTTGGAGAAGTCCTTTCCCGCGGTATCATCGATGCCGCAGGTATGATCGGGCAGAGGGCTGTGGAAATGCTTCCCAGGTTTATTTCAACAAGTGGTGGTGAGAAGAAGGACTATGATCCCCGGTTATTTATTATTACCGCTATCTCCTATGCTACCGAACCCCGACGACCGATACAGCAATTACATGAGGTTTCCATGGCGGTATCCTCTTGTGTCGGAGGACCAGAAGAGTCCGCTCCTAAAGTATCCGTACAAGATTTTCGCCAATTCGCGGAGAAAAATTGGGGTAGTGCTATAGCTGCTGATTTTTCCACCTACGAAGGAAAGGCGCTGGCTGCTAAAAAAATCCAGGATCAGGTCTTTGCTAAAGAGAGTCTGGTGCTCTGCGATCTGGGCTGGACGATGAACGAGGTACCGCGGTTCGCTGAGAAAAAGGGAGCTACCGTGACAAAAGCGCAGATATATTCTGCTATTACCGGTAAAGAGATCGATGATACTGAGCTGGCCAAATATGGCGAGCGTATTTTTAATCTGCAAAGGGCGATTCTCACCCGTCAGGGATGGCAGGGTCGCCAGAGTGATCGCCTCCTTGATTACTTCTTCAATGTCCCGCTGCAACAAGGAGAGGTATTTATCAGCCCTGATGGAATTATACCCGGTAAGAACGGAGAGCTTATTTCACGAATTGGCTGTGTCGTCGATAAGGATGAATTTGAGAATATGAAAACTGAATATTATGGCTACCGAGGTTGGGACGCCGCCAGTGGTTTACTCACCAAGGATAAATTGGTAGAACTTGACATGAAGGAAATCGCCGACGATCTGGCCGGCCGAGGGCTATTAAAATAATGCTATAAGTCCGAAACGAGAGTGTTTTCCTAAAAGCAACATATAGATAAACCGAGTTCGCATCACTGAACCCAAGGTTTCGAATCGTCCAATCTCCACTAACAGAATATCAAAGAATTCCGGGTTTACCGAAGCCCTTTTATTTTTCTTACTTTCCGGTTTTTATTGCGCTACCTTTGAAAAACCAGATTTTACTTCCAGTTTTTCCCCGATATAAAGATACTTGTCGGATTTTGCCGAGTATTTTGGCCAATCTGGAATACCTTCAGCCTTTGGATTTCCTGTTTCGGCGAAACTAGACCATAAACTCATCATGGCTTCGGAGACAGTTCTGTCATGTCCGGTAAGACCAGGATTTATCGTTTTAGCTCCGGATTGTTGCGCAAGCATGCCCACCGATTTCCACCATCCTGTCGAATCATCCCAATCACCGAAAACGTAGGGTAGTTCAATTGAATGCACAGAGACGCACCCTTCTTTTTTCCAACCTGCCGGTACTTGGTCGAAGACGCAGGCATATCCGGAGTAATCCTTCTTTGTGACAGCCTCCAGCATATCCACATAGGCAGGTATTATAAAGGGCATAACCAACGGTCCTGGACCAGTCAGTTCACCCAGGTTCGCCGCTACAATGAGCGAGGCGGCATTTATCGAACCCATTGAGAAGCTTTCAACCGGGCTCGTCGGAATCACGTGGCCGTCGATTGATGCATCCCAGGTAAATGAAGGCCTCTCACCGGGACTCATCGGAGTCTCCATTTCACTGCTTGCTTCCAATATCTTCTCGAAAGGCATCTTCCTAGCATCCTCAAGAGCGTTCTTTGTGGAGCTTATCCCTAGTTTCTCGAACAGCTTCTTACCGGTAGATTCTATATCAGCCAGTTTTTTCCCCTGTAGTATCGCTGTGGCTGTACCGCTCTCGCAGATAACCCGATGAAACAAGCCTTTGGCAAGTGGCGAGGCCATCATGATGGAAGCCTTGGCACCACCACCAGACTCTCCGAAAATGGTCACATTATCCGGGTCTCCACCAAATGCAGCGATGTTTCTCTGTATCCATTCTAAAGAAGCTATCAAATCCAGGAATAAATAGTTGCCTGAAACCCCTGTTCCAGATTCCTCGGAGAGAGCCGGATGAGCCAGTAAACCGATGGGACCAAGGCGGTGATTCAATGTCACGACAACGCATTTTTGTGGCAGTCGGTGATAATTCCAGATTTTGTCATTCCCACTGCCCATGGAATAGCCTCCTCCGTGCATCCAGACTAGGACGGGGAGTTTTTCAACAGGTTCACGGGCCGAGGTTAGTACATTCAGATACAGACAATCTTCACCCTGGGGCATCTCTCCGGTAATGTTTCCCATGACCGGTTGAGGTGAGATGAGGCTGAATTTTGTGCATTCACGGATGCCGTCCCATGGTTCAGCAGGCTGAGGAGGCTTCCACCGGAGATCCCCAATCGGAGGCGCGGCAAAAGGAATGCCTCTGTAAATACTTACTTCCTTGCCCGGTTCCCCGATTATTGTACCGGAAACATAACCTGTATCGGTTTTTACCGTTTTCATAAACTCCTTTTATATTATCTGCCATTGTCAATGTGAAGTTTTTATGAATATTAGCACAATAAAACTAACAAATAAAACAAAACATTGTTTCAGGTGGAGACAGGGTCTCCCCCCGTCTCCACCTGGCCAAAGAAGAGCCTTGAAGGGCTTGTTACGGTTATAAGGCTCTTCTTATTATAAGTTTAGTCTCGCCTTAGTGTACCTTCTATTAAGGTATAAACCCTCGGAACACGGTTACTCTTTTACTGATATGTAGTGAGATGGTTCTGATGCACTATTGGGGTCAAAAGTCTTCTTGATTGCCCTTAACCAGTTGTGGTAATTGCAGGCGTGCGGGCCATACATGTCATGCCATCTGTCGCTCCATACGTGAGCGGGCACGCCGAAATGGTCCTCAACGGCGGCTTTATTTGCCTCACCGAGAAACTCCATAACACCGTCGGCTGACTCCTTGGTCTGGAAATACCGGTTGAGGACTTCGGCGTGTCCCTGGTGCCCGTGTTCGACTGACTGCACAAAAGGAATCAGGCCATCATTACGTACCAGGCCTCTCTTAATGAACTTCTTCTTCACCGGCTGCGACCGTTTGATATATGTCGACATAAGGGTGAAGACATCGGTGCCGCCGACCTCTCCGGCAAAGCACCCCGTCGAACGGCAGGTTTCTCTAATAGAAGCTGTAATTCTGATACAGCGCCAAAGCGCACCAGCGTTATACTTGAAGACCTTCTCAACAGGTTCCAGAGATTTCCCGTCGGTTTCTTCCAAGATTTGCTGCAGCACCCGTGTTTTATATTCATAGTCTCTAGGAGAGTTGGCGGCGATAATGACAACACTGCCCGGACCCTGGACTAATCTGGTGAATTCCTCAAGAAGTTGTCTATCTTCCACATTGTTGGTAGCGATGTTGGAAGCTATCATTCCGGGATTGAAACCCATTACCTCAAAAGCTATTTCACTCATGCCGATCTTGTATACGGCTTCAGTCAGCTTTTCCAATGATGGCCAGGAGATGTATCGGTACATAAAACCCGGTGGTATCTCAGTCGGAACATAATGCGGTGAAACACCTTCAAGCGGGAACGTTGAAGGCCCCGGCCAGTGATAGATCTTCTGAGCGGCTTTGGTAAACACGCCAAGTCCACCCAACGGTGTCACATTTCCTCTGATGATGCCGCGCAGGGAGGGACCCGGCCCGTCGCCACAGAACCACTCATCCAGTGAACCCAGTGAACCCAGCCGGACTATTTCTCCGTCCGGTGTCACCCATTCTACCGCCAGCAGATTTCTATCGCCATAGCTAAGGCTTTGACTCATATGCCCGAGCCCCTGATGAGCTGCTATTGGGAGCGCGGAACAATTGCTGCCCGCCCCGGTGATGTTGCAGTTAAAGCCTTTCTTCATTACCTCGGCCTGCAACTCGGCGAAGATTATATAGGGTTCAACTACCGCATACATGTTTTTCTCGTTGATTTCGATGATGCGGTTCATCCTTCTCAGGTCCATTTTTACGACCCCCGGGCCGGCTGGATCGCAGTAACTTCCCCAGCCCGTGCTGGACGCCGTGAATTGTATCTTGTGTTTGTTACATAGCCTGATGATCGCCTGGATTTCTCCGGCATTTTTTGGAAGGGTAATGGCTTCGTACCTCGGCACAAACCTGTCGTGTAGTGTCGCCATACCTGACCGCCATGCATATGAATCCAGAATGACGGGGTCTTCGGATATGTACTCCGGCCCCACCACATCTTCTAACGCTTTGTAAATGTCTCTCTGAAAAGCCATGATTTTCGGCCTCCTTTTTAGATAGCTTTCTCCAGAAGCTCAACGATATCATATACCTTGAGGCTGCTTTTAGTGTCTTTGATAGCGCCGTTGAAGCTCTGCTCACAGCCGGGGCAGGCGGTCACGAGCACCTCAGCTCCGGTTGACTTGGCTTCGCTTATCCTCTCTTTAGCTGTCCACGTGGCAAAATCGGGGTTCGTTTCCTTCACACCGCCTCCGGCACCGCAACACCAGGCATACTCCTTGGTTCTCTCCATCTCAACCAGGGTTATTCCCGGAATATTCTTTAGAATATCGCGCGGAGGTTCATAGACGCCGTAAGTACCGCGCCTGAACTCTTTAGGCGGGTCAAACAGGCGGGTGTGGTCATCCCTTAGTTCTTTGCCTTGCCAGTGTATGTAGGGCTCTCCTTGCCGGCCTAGGTGACAGGGGTCATGGTAAGTGACCCTGGCGGTAACTTTCTTGGTTGGTTTCAGCTTGCCTTCTTTTATCAAACGGGCAAGGTATTCTGTGGTATGCAGTACTTCCAGGTTTCCCTTCAGATTGAACTTATCATAGAGCACCTTGAAGGCGTGGTAGCACTCAGAGCAGCCGGTTACCAGTGTTTCGGCACCCGACTGCTTAATCAGTCCGATGGTTTGCTCGGCCTGCTTCAGGAAATCAGCTTTATATCCCATCTGATAGGCACGGCCGCCGCAACATAACTCTTTATCTGCGGCAATGCCTAGGTCGACGCCTGCTTTTTGTAGCAGTTTCACCGCGGTTTGAGCCACCTTCCACAGGTCCTCGTCGTAGCAGGTGCGGCATCCGGCATGATATATCACTTTCGCCTTCTGCTTGACGGCATCTTTAACATTAAGTCCCTCAGCCCACCGGCCGCGCTTTGATTTTGCCCCCGGTATCATGGTACCCTGTTTCTTCATGCTGTTAACCGCATCGTTGAGAGCGGGGAGAGTATGCCCTTCCTCTACGCATTTAATCCTGAGCTCGTTGATAGGCTCCAGCACTTCCATGTCCATGGCATACTTGCAGGAGACATCGCAGGCACTGCACATGTTACAGTTATAGACTACTTCGACGAGCTTGTCGCTTAAGTCTAGTCTTTTATCCAATATGGCGGAGCCGGTAGCCATTCTCCCGCCGCCGCAATAAGCATGGAAATCATATCTCGCTATACTCGGGCAAACATAGGAGTGCTGATTTCCCTTTATTTTCTCCATGGGTACGAACTTACAAATTGAGCAGCGGCAGCACATTTCCATATCGCCTCGATAATCTTCTAGTGCCATCTTTATGTCTCCTTTTACATTATCCGTTTAGATATATTCTCTACTTACCAATTTAAAAACACAGTTTCCCCGGATTCATAACGTTGAGGGGGTCTGTTATTGATTTGATCTTTCTTAAAGCAGCTACGGTGGCTGCATCGTAGTTCATAATCATGTCGGTGCTTTCGCCGTAAGGCCTTGAGAAAAAAGCACCCTTAGCCATCAGTTTTTTTACGGTACTGGTGGCTAACTCCCTGACGCAATCTGACTCCTTCAGGTTTGCCGGGTCATAAAACAGGTTAAACTCGCAGTGGCAGTTAACTCCCTGTACAATCGGCTGGAGGTAAACTCCCATATCTGAAACCGCGTAGCCGGCTTCATCGGCTGCATCATACATTGTATCGAGCAGCCCGGGAAGCTTATCATATATGGTTACAAAGAATATGTCATGGCAGGCTCCCTTCTGGCGCAGTTTCCAGTATGGCTCACCGGAAGGATGTTGGATGGCTAACAGTAGCTCAGAAGCCGAGATGCTGCCGATTGCCTGCACTGGAGCTACTCCCACCCGTTGGGCTAAATCTATCATATCTTGTGTCTGACCACTTACTCTCTTTTCCGGGAAATAATCGTAGCCAACGATGTTGAAGAAAAGCACCCAGGTGGGTAAGCTTCCCTTGATCTTCCGGTAGTCATGGGGCCATTTTTTTGCCATGATAGATGCCAGATTAGTGCTATTCAGTATAAAACACTCGTTGATCATTCTCAGCCTTACCAGCCAGTGTGCCATATCTAGCAATTTATCAAGTTGTGATGAGCCGACCAAGAAAGGCTCTTCAGCTTTAGGTATAATCTCGCATCTTACTGATCCCCACGTTACGATGCCCATCGTCCCCTGGGACCCCTGAATAATCCTGTACCAGGAAGATGAAGATGGTCCAGCCGACTCTTTCTGTGAGCCTCCGGCCGCCCATTGCTCCTCTATTGTACCGGGACCGGCTGCTGCACCCGTCCGGAACATGTTGCCATTGCCGAAAATTATCTCGACACAAGCCAGGGGGTCTCCAATGTCCCAGTGATATGTAGGCATTACTACCGGCTCTCTTTCCAGAATGCTGCCGATAACGGATTTTGATTTGCGTGGTAGCAGGGGCATATTAAGCCTTAGACCCTCTTTGGCTACAGCCGTCATCAGTTCACCGAATGTTACGCCCGGCTCAAACATAGCGACTCGGTTCATCTGCTCAACTCTAATAATCTTTTTCATGCCGCTTAAATCTACAATAATAGCTCCTCCCACTCCCGGAACAGTGTCGCCACGAAAGTGGGGAGAGCCTGAGCTGACCGGCACGAGCGGTGTACGAGTTTCGTTGGCAAGTTTCACGATCTTTTCGATATCACCGGTATTTTTCGGCCTAACAATGCAGTATGGCCTGACTGCATTAACAAAGCTGTTATCTTTGGAGTACTCGCTCAACATAGATGTTTCAAAACTCACATTACCAGCTCCAACGATTTTTCCAAGCGTATCTTCGATCATTCTAATCTCCTTTATTTATTTGAGCTCTGCCTCAAAAGTCTTTCACCGCCATCTTTCCTGTGGTGGAAGAATCAGAATTACATTAATGTAAGGTTTTTAAAGCAGTGCTGATTATTTTCAATCCAGCTCTCGTTGCTTCTTCTCCCCCAACAACATCGATCAAGATCGTATCTTTCTCCCCATATATCAAAGTGGAGTTGCTGTTAATTCCCAAATAACTGAGGAGAAAGACTCGAAACTTGAGAGACAGATTTACATGTCCTTTCCTGTGGGCGGTTGGCAATAAATACTATTATACTTTAGATTAGATCAAACGTCATTATTATTGCTATTGAATCGATGAATATGTTAGTGGAATATAACCTTTAAGTCAACTTGACAATTTCACCGAATTCATAAACTTGAAGTGCGTAATAAAAAGAGACTGAACACCAGCTGAAAGAGAGCCAGGTCCCTAAATAACCTGGATCCCAGCAGCATAAATATTATTTCTTTCCTATGCTAAACATGTTGGTTTAATATACCGGCCACACTACCAAAATCGTGATTTTGGCATTTTTCCGATCAGATTTTAGATATATTGTTATTTTCTAAATGATAGAAGTTGACAATTTATCATTCCAAATATTAATGTATGAATACAGACAATATCTATAACCAATCCATCTGACCGTCTGAATAGTAAAAGTAAAGGAGGCAAGGCGCGTTAGCTTAGCCTCAAAAATAGTAAGTACTACTGATTTTCTGAACTTGTGAATGGGGTTCAGAAGGTCCCCGGTTCAAATCCGGGCGCCCCGACCATACACTCGGAAGTTAACAGCAAGACCATCTAATACCCTCAAGAAAGAAATAAAGCGGTTGCCGCCATTTATCTAGGCTACAATGGGGTTCAGAAGGACATCGCCTGGTTCAAATCCTACCCGCTAAATGTTTACACTAGAATTCTCTTATAATAATTATATTCCTTTAGCATCGAGAGTAAGGCCGCGAATTCTGCTTTTCTAAGTTGTTGTTCACCCCGTGTGTTTATCTTGCATGGTTTTTTTATGCCTTCATCGTTTTTTCGCCATATTGTATTTTCATTAATATGTAACATTTATCCGCCTTCTCCTCCTTGTGTAGAGATATTGGTCTAAATTCAATAATTATGGGCGACACTCCTTAACTCTCTAGTATTAATAATCATTAACCTTCTGAAATACATAACGGATAATATACAAAACTGTCAGTAAATACGGTTTACATGAACAGAACATTCTGGTAGAACCAGAAAATAGTAGGCGAGTCAGATGTATAAAAGTACCGGGGTTCTGGATAACCATATTACCATAGATTTTATTATCCTCTGAATGTAATGTTAAAAGAGCAAAGGTATATCCTTTCATTTAAGAATATTGGAGGAATTATCGTGGATTATCCTGAAATTAAGGATGATGAGATCCTGAGTTCGCTCGACGAATATAAAAGTAAGATAGAGCAAATTATCCAGCACCAGAATGAAAAACTCCGAGACATAGCTGAACAACAAGCAAGGGACATTAACGACAAAGCCTTGCGTGAATCCGAGGAAATGCTTACACAGAGTCAGAAAAAGGCAGAGGCAATAATTGCTGAACATAAACAAAAAGCACTGATGGATCGGGATAAAATTATCCAGCAAGCGAATGATGAAGCCTCTAGCTTGATCGAAAAGGCAAATCAAGAAGCTCAACAAATTTTATCCCGGACAGAAAAAAATGCCAGAACAGAAGCTGATCAGATACTAGATGATAGTCAGAAAAAGGCGGAGGCAATAATCACTGAACATAAACAAAAAGCGTTGAAAGACCAGGATGAAATCATCCAGCGAGCTTATGATGAAGCTTCGAGCTTGGTTGAAAAGGCAAATCAAGATGCTGAGCAGATTATTTTCCAGGCTGAAGAA
>JASFHJ010000024.1:0-10968 GCA_050123255.1 Dehalococcoidia bacterium | reverse complement strand
GACCTTAAAGCCAGGTGGCCGGCGCATTCCGTACCGCCGCATATGTGGCAGCAGCTGGAGGAACTGGAAGAAGAACTCGAAAAAGCCGTGAAGGATGCGAATAAGCCCGGATCGCATTGACAATAAAAAAGGAATATATTACCGTTGGGTTAAACCACATAATCCGCCTATTATCCGGATTATCGAAAGGAAAGAGAAAATGGGGCAATACGATAAGTATATCTGCACGACCCTCCAGAAAAGACATATGCTGCCCGGGCCTACTCCTGAACAACGCGACAAGCTGGCTGCCGGGGGCAAGCGCATCAGCATGGAACATATCCACTGGATTGACGAGGACGTTATACCGGGCGGTTATTACGGCGAGACCACCTGGATATGGCCGCCGGATTACCCCGACCAGGTTTCCTGGCAGGAATTAACGGAAATGGGAATGCAAACCCCCACCATGTTTCCCCACGTCCATGATTTCCCCGAGCTGCTTTCCTGGTGGGGCACCGATCCCGACGACTTCGAGGAATGCAATTCCATGGCGATGCAGATGGACGATGAGATAATCCCCCTGGAATCAAGCTGGGTAGCCTATATCCCGGCCAATCTGCCTCATATGCCCACCCGCGGCACCGGCACCAAGGTTACCAAGAGGCCGGTACTGCACTGGGTATCGGGGCCGGGCGGGGTTTATACCCGGGAAAAAGACGAAGCAACCAAAAAAGCCGAGGAAGAAAAGAGGGATATCCGGGCCACGGTAATGACCGACTTGAGTAAATCGAAATACGCGAAATACATGGTTTACGGCACCCCCGATGATATCAAGAGACCGGATTACATGAAGCCTTTCGACCCCAGGTACACCAGGCCGATGGCCTATATCGACCGGACGGTAATCCCTGACGCCGAGTTCGGCTGCGACACCCGGTGGCTGTTACCGGGGAATAAATCAAATACCGGTGAACTTATAATGGACGCCCACGCGATGCCTCACGGCACGTCGATTGTTTTTTCTTCCATGAACTACGAAGATATCACCGACCTCCGCGCCGAGGTTGAACTCTGGATCGGCGGTGAAAAGCACATCATCAACAAGAGTTTCGGGGCTTATATCCCGCCCGACGTTGAGCAGGGACCGCTGGTAATCAGAAACATAGAAAAGCAGACCTTCTTTATGATTTCCTACCCGATGGGCGAAGGTATCGAGAAATATCCCGGCGGCAGCTAAGGTCTTATGAGGTTCGGTGTATAATAATAGTATTATTACACCTCGATTCCCCGGAAAAATATTTTCTACCGAACCGCCACCGCCATTGTGCCGAAGAGACGTTCCGGAGAAGAAAGAGATAACGGGGGTATTGATTTCCAATTATCGGCGTATTAGTATATCATAGGAACAAATAATCAAGGAGAAAGGAACGCTAATGTCAACAGCTATTGAATATCAGAAAGTAATGAGTGAAATCGTTTTCGTTAACCTGCCCGGTCCGCAGGAACCCCTGCCGGGTATGAACGGAACCGACCTTCTCCATGGTTTTCTCGCCGAATTCAGCCGGGCGGAAAGCCCCGAGGTCAAGGCCTTCGTCGACTCCGCCTGTCTGAAATGGAACGTCCACTACCGCTACCAGAAGGATCAGTGATTCATCCGGTACCAGATTCCACATTATTCATTATTCGGTACTCCCGGTAGGACGGTTTCTGCCCGCCTGATATCTTTGATTCAGGATTTTCCGGGTTTTACCGGCTCTTTTCTCCGTCTATCTACGAAATGAAAGAAGGCTAAAACCGGGTGCCGAAATGTCATGCGGCGACCGGCATACCTCATTACCGTCCTTATTTTTTCTCTCATCACGGGTTGATAACAGCGTACCGGACATTTTACACATACCGTTTTTCCATCCTCAAACGGACAGTTCTGAAGACGTTCCATGGCATATTTCATCAGTTCCGAACATTCGGGGCAGAGATTCTCGCCGTGATGATTCCGACAGAAAAGAGATATCATCACCTCTATCGTCCTGGCTTCCCTGTCCATTCTGGAGAATATACCGGTCATCCTGACTTTATTATGGCATGAAGGGAACACCGGGCCAAAATATCCCGGTTTTCCGTATTTTCGATATATCCATATTTTTCTTTATGCCAATTTAGAACTAAAGTAACGCAGATTTGTTTACCAAAGTCATATGTTCCAACATCATTTTGTTCTTTATAATGAGTACAGATATGCTGAATAGAATAAAAACCATCTGCAGGGATTACCACCTTGGAGAGAAGGGGTTCACTCTGATCGAGCTCCTGGTGGTAATAGCTATACTCGGCATACTGGCGGGAGTGGCTATCCCCAACCTGATAGGATTTGCCGACCGGGGCAGGCCGGAAGCCGCCGATACCGAACTGCGTCATGTACAATTAGCGGTAGGGGCGATGCTGCTGGCAAGCGACACCGGCCTCCTCAACGCGGCATCGGACGTAACCGACATGGACCTTGTGACCACCACCGATACTCCGGCGCTGGTCCTGAGCGATTATATAACCCACCTTGACGCAGACAACAAGGTTACAGCAGGATTTACTTATAATTTTACCGCCAACGGCACCGTCACCCAGAATGCCCCGTAGCAATCGCTAATAGGTGCCGTATTCCACGGCGGCTTCCATATAGACCCGGAAATTATCCGGGTTTTTTGTTTCCGTAGCCGAACACCCGCCGGCCAGGATATAACCTCCGCCGGGAGCACAGGTCTCGATGAGATTACGGCAGTATTCCTTTACTTCCATTGGTGTCCCGGCCACCATCAGTGATGCCGGGACATTACCGCTGATACAGCATCTGTCTCCGATGGCTTTCTTCGCGGCCGCCATGTCGGTGCGGTCGAACAGCCAGGAAACCCATCCCTTGGGAAAATCACCGTAATAGTCCAGCCGCTGATTATGCGAGCCCTCGGCGAAAAGGGACACCATGATACCGTCTTCGACAAGAGCATCAATAACCTTCTTCAGACCGGGCCAGTAGAACTTCTCGAACTGCTTGCGGGACATGAAAACGTCGTCCCCCTTATGCAGCGGAAACATGACGGTGGTACCGTTGACGGCTCTCATATTTTCCAGCAATCTCTTGATGTGGATTTCCGTGGCTACGTCTATCGCTTCCAGCAGCTTCTCGGGGTGGCGATACATGTCTATGGCAATTCCCCGGGTACCCCTTAGGTTATCCGCAATGAGGTCGAAAGGAGCGCTGCCCATCCCTCCCCGACCTGCCGGAAAGCCAGCCTCCAGGCATTCCCGACCGAATGCCATAATTTCGCGGCTCTGCTTTTCCAGTTCCTCACCGGCGGCAATAAATTTCTTAAACGATTCCCGCACCTCTTTCCTGGCGAAGGGGAAGACGGGCACCATGGGCAAACCGTTCAGATTGGTTAAGTGCGGAAAATACTGCCAGGCTTCCGCCGCCCCGATGGTCCGCGGCGTCAATACCCTGAACCCGAAATCCGCGGGGTCGTCGATGTATCTATCGTATTCGTCCGCCGACATATACTGGGCTTCGTTGAACTGGTAGGTGGTGGCGTTGTCGCCCAGTTTGTGCCCGGGCCAGGAGTACTGGTGATAATCCAGGATATCGAATACCCTGCCGGAAAACACCAGCCCGGGACCGCCGTAGCTGTCCATGTCCTCGTAGAAATCCCGCATGAATTTCCGCCAGGCTTCCACGGCGACTTTGTAGTCATACATTATCGTCTTGAAATCGTATCCGGCGTAATAGGCCGGGTAGCCGCCCAAAGGCAGCGATACGGGTACGCGGTCCGGTTTCTCACACATGCTGGCCGCCAGATGCCTCTTCACCCGCTCGTGATAGAGTTTTTCCGCTCTGGCATCGCGGAATTCAATCCCGACGGGAGACATATAGTCCCTGAGTCTTTGCTCGCGTTTTTCTTCTTTAGTCAGTTCCGACCATGATTTTTCCATAATCCCTCCTGTTGCCCGAACCAAACCTCGCCAGGTATTCGATGATAACAGTGGCAATGTAATACATGCTGTGAAATAATGTCAACAAAACGGCGATAGCGAGCACCAGATAATTCTACGCTATACTGCTTATTTGAGTAATATACCTCTTAAGGTTTATGATAGGAGCGAATATTATAGAGGAGACGTGTTCAATGAATTCTGAGAACTACGCCAGATACCTGGTAACCAGGCCTTTAGAAGCGGACAATGCCGGGAAGGAGAGCTCCGGTATAAACATGATGACCTACATGAGCCAGGAGCAGGTACCGGAGTCGGAATATACCATTAAACTGGGCTGGATTACCGAGCGACCGCCCGAAGCTATCGTCCAGGAGCATACCCATACCGAAGACGAAATCATTATCCTCTGGGGTAACAACCACGAATATCCACAGGTGCTCGGCGGGGAAGTAGAGATAGACATCGGAGGGCAGAAAATCGAGTTCAACACCACGGCCGGCATCTATATTCCCGCCGGTTTACCCCACGGCCCGATGACCTGGAAATCCTACAAATCACCCCACATACTGATGTCGATGATGATGGCGCCGGACACTCCCGGTCCGGGTTTAAGGCAGGGAGTCGTCGACCACGAACAATATATCATCCGCAGTCCCATGCGGGAAGCCGGCGCCGAACTGACCTCCGGCCGTACCGCCCCGACGATGACCTATATGAGCGGGGTGCAGATACCCGGCGTGAAGACCTATATCGAGTTCGGCTGGACCTTCGGCATGCCTAAATCTTCGCGCACCACCCATGCCATGCCGGCGATGGCCCACAAAAACTACGAGGAAATCGTCCTCCATATCGGCGGCGATCCCGAAGATCCGCTGGACCTCGGCGGGGACTTGGAGTTCCACGTCGGCGGCCAACCGCTGGCGTTCAATACCAGCACCGCTCTGTTCATCCCCAGAAACGTACTGCACGGGCCGATAAAGTGCCTGGCATACCGCAAGCCGCATATCGTCATGGCGATCATGTGCGGCGCGGGTTCGATCAAGGAAGGATGGGAAGGCAGCTTTAAGGAAGACGACTAAAAGAAACAGAAGATACAACTAAATCACGAAGAAAAACGGAGGTGACGGATCGTACATATAACCCGGTAATATCGGTAAAGTAAACAGTCCTGTGTAATTGATTCGGCAAGTATTATGATGGAGGTCGTTTATGTTAGACCAGTCAAGTCAATGGTACAAGCTACAATACCCGGAATGTTTCGTAAACGAAGAGCAGCGGATGCTGCAGAAGATGTTCGCTGACTTCACCGACAATGAAATCCTCCCGGTCGTCGACAAAATCGACGACGATACCTCCCACGAAGAGATAGTCACCCCTATCCTCAAAAAGCTCCAGGTAGACCTCGGCAGCCAGAAAAACCTGATACCCCGCGATTACGGCGGCAATGAAATGCTTTCAATAGTTTCCGGAGCGCTCAAACAGGAGCAGATAGCCCGCGGCGACTACGGGATAAGCATGAGCAGCGCCGTTACCGACTGGGGCTGGACGCCGGCCACGCTGGCTTATCTGATGGCCCCCACCCCCGAAGCCAAAGCCTGGGGGAAAGCCGTTCTCGACGAATTCGCCGAGATGTTCACCGGTAACGAACTCAAGGCCGCCTGTTTCAATATGAGCGAACCGGAATCCGCCGCCGATATCGAAAATTTAACCAACGAAGGTAAAACCGTTGCCGTCAGAGCCAGGCTCGAAGGGGACGAATGGGTAATCAACGGCAACAAGTTCTGGGCGTCCAACGCCGGTATCGCCGACCTCAACTGCGTTATCTGTAATATGGACCCCAAAATGGGCAAAGACGCCTTTGCCCTGATTTACGTCCCCGAACCCTGGCCCGGCGTTTCTCACGGCAAGTTCGAGGTCAAGTGCGGCATGCAGGCTGATAGAAACACGTCTACTTACTTCGATAACGTCAGGGTGCCCAAAGAATGGGGACTCACCGGCCCGGTAGCCTGGGACATATTCGAGACCTCCGCGATGGCTCCCCTGCCCCTGAACACCGGTAATATGGTGGGACTCCTCCAGGGTGCTTTCGACGTACTCGTTCAATATACCGACCAGAGGGTAGCCGGCGGCCGACCCGTTAACCAGCACCTTTCGGCAGCTATGATACTCGGCGAAATGGCTTCCCTGATAACCGTGGGAAGAGCCGTCTACCTGGAAACCGCCCACCAGTTCGACAACATGGATGTTTACGGTATGTGGAATACCACCAGCATGTCCGCCAAAGGGCACGCCATCCATGCCTACATCAGCCGGGCGGCTGCGGAAATGGTACTGCGGGGAATGGAAGTAATGGGATGCTACGGCTACACCCGCGATAATAAATACGAGAAATACTACCGCGACATACCGGTGTCGAAGCTGGTGATGGGCGGCTGCCATATCGGCTATTTCTCGGTGTGCAAGCAGTTCTACGACCTTGACTTTTCGTCCTTCGGGCCGGGCAAACTGGAAGACCCGACGCTGAGTAAATAACAAAACAGCAACTAGAAGAACGATATCGATTATGTCGCCGGATGCTTTGCCGTAATCATTCTAGATAAGCTTGAAAAGCCGGGCGGCGTTGGTGTAAAGGATTTTCTCTTTATCAGCCTCGGGTACCGGAATTTTCTCGATAAACGCCGCTGCCTCCTCGCTGTTCTCGTAAGGATAGTCGGCACCGAACATGATACGGTCGGCTCCCATCTCCAGGTAAACGCTCTGGAAAGCAGGATTGGAATACATCCCGCTGGTATTAACGTAGAAGTTATTCCGTATATACTCGCTGGGCATCCGTTTGATAGTAGGCCGAATCTCCTCCTCCATCCAGGGTCGTTTAAAACTGAAATCAATCCGGTACATCCAGAATATCAGTCCTTCGCCGAGATGCCCCAGGATTATTTTCAGCCGGGGGTATTCATCGAAAACACCGCTGTACAACAGACGCATAACGTGGAAAGAAGCCTCGGCGCCGAATCCCCAGGGCGGTCCGGCCAGGGCAAAGCCGTAATCCTCGTAAGGTTTAATCATTGACGGACCCGGCGAATTGGGGTGCAGAAAGACGGGCACATCGAGGCTTTCGGCGACCTCAAATATCGGCCAATACTTTTTATCATCCAGGTAACTGCCCCGGATATGCGAGTTTATCTTGACTCCTCTCAGTCCCAGTTCCTTAACGGCCCTCTCCAGTTCTTTAGCGGCTTTTTCGGGACTCTGCGGCGCCAGAGCCGCCAGGCCGATGAACCGGTCCGGATGCTTGTTGATAACTTCGGACAGCGCTTCGTTGGTTTTCCGGGCTAAACTCGTGCCCCTGGCAGTACCAAACTGCTCACAGCCCGGGGTTGACAGGCTCAGTACCTGCATATCGATGCCGGCTTTATCCATGTAATTCAGTCTGCCCCGGCTGACATCGAGCAGCCTGTCTTCTATTTCCAGCCCGTGCGGTTCCCAGATGTTTCGTTCGTACCACAGCCGGACGTATCCCTTGTATAATTCTTCCCTCGGCGGCTGTTTCCGGGAAAAGAGATAGTCCTGGTATTCGCGTGTGTAAAAATGGGCTTCGGTATCAATCTTTTTCACGGGCACAAGTATATATCAGACAGATACCGCGGTCAATCACGGAGCAACCTGTGTCACACCGGTTACCGTGAAAACGGTATATACTTTCAGAAAACCTGATGAGTATCTCAATTCCCTTGCCTGACCAGCATCAGGGGAGTATTACCACCCAACAGTACTTTTTGCGCTACGCTACCGATGCTCCAGGGGGTAATGTTACTCTTGCCCCGGGTTGACATGGCGATAAAATCCACGCCGAGTTCGTCAGCAAGGTCGATAATCGAGTCTGCGGGAGAGCCGGTTCTGACCTCGCAACCGGCGGCGATACCGTGCTTTTCGAGCTCACCACACCGCTCTTCCAGGTAGGTCCGGGCGTCTATCTCCTGCCTATCTTCCTCCGATTCAACGTGGAAAAACATCAATTCCAACGAGAGCTTCTTAGCAAGCTTCTTAATAAAAGGGATTATAGACTGACTCGGAACGGAGCCATCCAGAGGAACCAGGACTTTCTTGAGCAACTGATTGTCACGAACTTCAGGACCGGCTTTATTGCCCCTGACCAGGAAAACGGAAGAATTGGTTACCGCCCTGACGACTTTATCGGCGACACTTCCGATCGCCCAGCGCCCGATGCCGGAACGACCGTGGGTAGCCATGACAATCAGGTTATGTCCCCATTTCGTGGTAAAGTCAACGATCGATTCCGCGGGATTACCTTCACGGGTGGTAATGAATACTTTAATTCCTTTGGCGTTAGATTCTCCGGCGAATCGGCTGGTGTTGCTTCTGGTATTATCCGCCGTTTTCGTCAGATAGCTCCGGGAGGCGGGGTCGGCAAACTCGATGACCGATAGCATTACGATGTCCCTGCCGGTTCTTACCGCTATTTCTTCAGCATACGGCAGAGCTATCTCGGCCAGTTTGGAACCGTCCAGCGGGACTACTATTCTTTCGTCCAGAGATTTGTCCTGCTTCGTTTTTTTACGCTTGGTTATCGGCTTTCCTAACATACTACTCCTTGTTTAACATGATTCTGATAGTATATCGAAAATACAGGTGTCATTACTTGCATGAAATCACCCATTTCCTTAAGGGAATATACCCAAAACCCCGCTTTAAAAACAGCCGAGGGAAAACAGACAATGAAAACCCGGCGATATCTCCGGTGTAAAACCAGATATGCCGGGTTTCAGAGTATTAGGTTAGATGTATTTTAAGGGACTATTTCATCGGTGGTTGTTTATCCGGGTCGAAAATCTCTTTGGCAACGGGATAATCGCGTCTCTTTCCGTCTACTATTGCCGAGTACTCAGGAGTGACGGGGCAATTCACGAAGAAGAAAGGCGTACCCACCCTCTTATGAACGATGGGGCAATGCAATACACCCGCCGGAATATATACCGCGGTGGTCTCGTTAATGACCAGTTTTTCGCCTTCTTCACCTATGTTTATTTCGGTCTCCGCGTCATAAGCATTCAGGTCCGCGTCACAGGGAACGAACACGAATATTTCCGCGAAGTCGTGCTTATGGAGTTCTTCCTTCATTTCAAAAGGTTCGCTAACGTGAGTGAACCTGATCTGAAAGCCCTCCTCTTTCTGGGCGTAAAATATCATCCCCAGAAACGGCGGGTAGATGCTATCGCGTACAATTCCCGTTGTCTTCAGATATTCGTATTTGGTTTCGGCCATCTCGTTATTTCCTCCTGTAAATTTAATACCGGATATTATTGTACCGATTCGGCACCGTTCCGGCAACTTGAACAAAAGCGGCCGACGCATCATTTTTCACCGACTGTGGTAGTATGAAGACAGGAGTTAACAAAATCCCGCGGAGGAGGGTTAACCAGGATGGAGCTTAACGGTACAAAGACAAAGGACCTGTTAGAAAAGGCGCTGGATGCCGAACTACGTACCGGCTTCCGGTACCGCATGATTGCCGAAGCAGCCCGTAAAAAGGGAATGAGCCATGTAGCTGATATATTCGAAGCTATCGCCCGGAACGAGTTGGAGCACGCCGGACACGAGTTCGATTTTCTCGGAGGTATCGGTGATATCAAGGAGGTAATCGCCCGGGCCATCGAGGGGGAAGCGACGGAAGCAACGAGGATATACCCGGAAGCCGCCGCCGTTGCCGAAAAGGAAGGATTTACCGATATAGCATCATTCTTCCGGCGTATCGGTACGGTAGAAGCCCGACACGAGGAACACTTCCGGGCGATACTCGGGCAGACCGAGCAGGGACAGGAGCCGGAAGGACGAACCGTGGGGAATTCGATCGTAGAGATGGCACGGGTGATGCAGCCCGAGCAGGCAAATTCGGCGGGATTCATCCACGGCGGCGAGTTGATGAAGATAATGGACGATGCCGCCGCCGTCGTTGCGGCACGCCACAGCGGTACCAGTGTCGTCACGGGCAGCGTCGAAGATATAAAGTTTCTTCGTCCGGTGCGCATCGGCGATCTCCTTATCGTGCAGGGCAGGATAACCTTCACCAGTCATACCTCGATGGAGGTATTGGTAGAAGTGGACGCCGAAGGGATTTTCAGTGAAAACAGCCGACAGCGCACGCCGGTGCTCTCGGCTCTCTTCGTGATGGTAGCCGTCGATCCGTCGGGTAAAGCCGTCCCGGCGCCGCCGCTTATCTACAGCACCGAGGAAGAAGAGAAGCTATTCGAAGAAGGCCGGGCGCGTTACGAAGCGCGTAAAGCGGCTAAAAGGTAAATAAACAAGCCCATTTTCCGGCTTCTTCCAAAATACAGCACTTCAGGACAAGCAACAGGTTATCCACGCCTGTTATAATCCGGATACATTACGATCAATAAGGTGGACACTTGGAAGACAATCGTACCTTACAAAACATCCTGGATTTCATAGACAACAGGATAACCGGGGAAATCACTCTGCGGGAACTGGCGGTAGAATCCGGTTATTCCACTTATCATTTGAACCGGCTATTCTCCAGAGTCACGGGAATAACGCTGATGGCGTACGTAACCCGCCGTAGATTGCAGCGGGCGTTATTTGACCTCGGCCGCGGGGAAAAAATCCTTGATGTCGCGCTGAAATACGGTTTTGAAACACATGCCGGATTTACCAAGGCTTTCAAGAAGTGTTTCGGGTATTCTCCGTCTATCTACCGTATTCATGCCGTTGTCGGTCAGCCTGCCAGGATGGACATCAACGAATTGATCAGCATCATTTCAGGAGGAAAAATCATGTATCCGGAAATTTTAGAGATTCAGCCCTTTACCGTAGTCGGCTTTACCAGCCGTCATAAAATGCCCGACGTCAGATTTACTCACGATATTCCTTTGTACTGGGAAACGATCAATATGAACTACTCGGATCCTCTAACCAGGCTTCACGATTCGTTCAATAAATCCAGGCACTGTGAGTATTCCGTTTGCTTCGATA
>JASFHJ010000023.1:0-11127 GCA_050123255.1 Dehalococcoidia bacterium | reverse complement strand
GCGGCGATAGTGGTTATGGCCAGATAAAATCCCTTGACCCTGATCGAGGGAAGCCCGAAGATGATGCCGACCACTCCCGCCATGATGCCGGCGCAGATGAAGCTGACGGGGAAGGGTAATTCGAACCTTGTCGTTAATATAGCCGAGGTATAGGCGCCCACGGCCATGAAACCCATGTGACCGATGGATAACTGACCGCAGTAGCCTATGAGGATGTTCAAACCTATGGCCGCTATCAGCGTAATTCCTATTTTATCAAGAACGCTCAGCCAGTAGTTACTCAGGTATAGCGGGGCGGTAAACAGTATTATAAGAAAGGCAACCAGCAGCATCCAGTGCGTCTTGGTGCGCACGATAGCCATGTCTCTGGCATAACTGTCGTTTCGTGTCCCGCACGGTAAGGTCATTCCTTATATCCTCTCTATCCGTTCTTCTCCGAAGAGACCGAAGGGCTTAATTACCATTACGATTATGATAATAACGAAGGGTATCACGTCACTCACTCCCGGCCAGAGATACTGCGTCAGATAGCCGTCGCCGTAGCTTTCGGCAATGCCGATAATCGGACCGGCGACAACCGCCCCGATAAACGAGTCGAGGCCGCCCAGAATGACTACCGAGAAAGCCTTCAAACCCGTCTCGACCAGTCCGTGGGAGATGTTGCCGATGCTCGAGATAAGCACGCCGCCGACTGCCGCCACGACACAGGCAAACATCCACGACGTGGAAAACACCCGGGTAACCGGAATGCCGCAGGCCTGCACCGCCATCTGGTCGTCAGCGGTCGCCCTCATGGCAATCCCCATGCGATGATACCGGAAGAACAGCGTTAACCCCGCGAAAATCGCCAGGCAGATAGCGATAACCCAGACATATTCCTGGGAGACCACCGCCGAGCCGATGCGGATGACTTCCTGCGGGAAAATGTCCGGCAGAGCCGCGGTACTCAACGGCCAGATGAAGGTTATCAGTCCTTCGATAAAATAACCTATCCCCAGCGTTACCGCTATCAGCGAGAGAATCGGCTGCGCTATCAAAGGCCGCAGGGCGAATCTCTCGATGACCCACCCCAGAAATAGAGCGAATATCACGACGATGGGTAAACCGATATAAAAAGGCAGGTTGGCCTGGGACAGCATCGAATAGGTAAACCAGGACGAGAACAGCACAATCTGACCGAGGGCAAGATTGGCGACGCTGCTGGCTTTCCAGATCAAGGCGAACCCCAGTGCTATCAGGGCGTAGACCATGCCCACCGAGAGCCCCGTTATCGTAAACTGGAGGAATTCAGTATCTACGATTAACATTCGAACATAGAATGCCGCGAAGATAACCGCCGCCGTCCAAAAGGAGATTTTCCAAATCATGCGGTAAGTTTTTTTAGATTGAACATCCATACTGATACTCTCGGTTACAAACTCCTCACGTTGATGCTCGTCGTTACCACGCCTTTTCGTCCGTCCCGGTAGGTTACCGGGGCCTCCACGTCCACGGACTCCATGTTATTATACATGGCGTTGATCATATCCTTATAACGCTCCTCCATGAAGTCGCGGCGAAGTTTCCGGGTACGGGTCAATTCCGCTTCGTCGGGGTCGAATTCCTTGTGCAGGAGAACGAATTTATGAACCCGCGCGTTATCCGGCAGGTAGCCGTTGACCCTTTCCAGGTCCATGCGTACCAGGTCGGCTACTTCCTTTTTCTGCGAAAGGTCAACGAAGGTGGTATACGGTATCCGGTTCCGCTCCGCCCATTTGCCCACCATGTTGAAATCTATATTTATTATCGCGGAAACGTAATCCTTGTCCGACCCGCCGATGACCATGGCGTCCTTGATATAGGGACTGAACCTGAGCCGCCCCTCGATATATTGCGGGGCGTATTTGGCGCCGGTTTTAAGCTCACCCATATGCTCGAGGCGGTCCATGAAAATGATGTGCCCCTGCTCGTTAATATTGACCGCATCCCCGGTATGGCACCATCCGTCGATGAGCACGGCATCGGTTTTTTCCGGGTCTTTATGATAGCCCATAAACATGCAGTCGCTGCTGACCAGCAGCTCGCCCTCATCGGTAATCCGGACGGAAGTTCCCAGTGCCGGACGCCCCAGGCTTTCGAATTTTATCTCTCCCTTACTGTGAGATGATATTAAACCCGCCTCTGTGCTGGCATAAACCTGCCTCAGTTCTACCCCTATAGCGTGGATAAGGCGGAAGGTATCCAGGCTGAGCACGGAACTGCCCGTGACGGCAAACCTGACATTACTCAAGCCCAGCCGGTCTTTCAGCGGACGGAATAATCCGTAATAGGCCAGGAAATGCAGAAAACGCCAGAGCAGATTGGGTTTCTTCCCTTCGAACTGGAGGTCGGCTATTTTATGACCGACCGGTAACAGCAGGTTATAGACGAAACGTTTTATCGGGCTGGTGTCGACGATCTTGACCTGTATCTCGCTGACGAGCCCTTCCCACTGGCGTGGTCCGTAAATAACGAAGTTAGGTCCTACTTCACGGGTATCTTCGGCGATAGTCTCCGGTTCCTCCGGGAAATTCAGTCTTGCTCCGGTTAAAAGATGGGGGATGGTGGCAAAAAAGCTGTCGCCTACCCAGGCAGCCGGGAAGTTTGAGATAAGATCGTCCGTCTCGTCCATGGGATACCGGCTTACGAATCCCCGGGCGGTATTTATCAGCGCGCGGTGGGTCAGGATAGCTCCTTTGGGCAGTCCGGTGGTGCCTGACGTGTAGTAGATGAAGGCAATATCGTCTCCTTTGCCCTCTTCAACGTTCTTTTCATATAATCCCGGGTTAGACTTCTCGTATTCTTTACCCAGCTTGATGATGTCGTCGAAGCTGATCAGGTCGGGATCATCGTAATTCCGCAGTCCCTTGGGATCCCAGTAGATTAATTTCTTCAGCAGGGGTAATTCACCTTTGATTTCCAGGAATTTATCGGTCTGTTCCTGGTCATTGACGATGGCGAATTTAGCGCCGGAATGCTCCGCGATGTACTTTACCTCCGACGGGATGGAATCGACGTAAATACCGGTGGCGATGCCGCCGGCGGCCTGAGCGGCGAATTCACCCCAGAACCACTCGGGTTCATTATCGCCGATAATACAGACGACATCGCCGCGTTCGAGCCCCAGCGATATGAGACCCAGCGAGAAGTATTTCACCCTGTTGTAGCAGTCCTCCCAGGTATACCGCTGCCAGATGCCGAAGTTTTTCACAGACATCGCGGTTTTGGATGCCCATTTTTCGCGGTTAGCGCTGATTATCCGGGGAATTGTATCTTGTCTTTCCATGAATATCGGAAAATTTATCTGAACTTATATAAATTAAAATTACCTCCCGCCGGGGAGGCAATCCTTCATCCTAAAATAATAGTCTCTATGTATCAAGCATACGATAAAAGGTTCACCTCCCGAGCGCACCTCCAGTGCGCCCGGTAAAGACGAACTTTATATACCCGGCTCCTCTATTTGATGAGATCAACTCGGTCACTCACCCGTGAAATATCGAAATAGCTTACCACAGGCTATTTTACTCTGTCAATGCGGTTGATTCGCTGGTGGTAAGAACGTCAGTCCTTCACCCGTTGAAAAGGGTCGTACCGGTAGCTCTGGCTACCAGGCGGTCGTTCTGGTTGATAACCGTCATTTCGGAAACGCTGACGCGCCGGCCGCTCTTAACTACATGGCATTCAGCGGTAAGCTCGTCTTCAGCGGCCACGGCGGATACAAGATTTATATTGAACTGAATGGCAAGATTGGGAGTTAGCTTGGAGTTGGTGGCATAGGCAAAAGCCTGGTCGGCCAGGGCCATGATAATCCCGCCGAATACCATGCCGTTAAAGTTTATGTATTCGGGTCGCATCTTCATCTTAACCCTGGAATAACCTTCGGTCAGTTCAACCAGGTCTATCCCCAGGAAGCGGGCAATCGGTTCGGTTTTCTCCTTTTCCTTCAGCATCGCGACATTATCAGCGGTCGTCATCGCACCATTCTCCAATCATCGTCTGACTATCGCACTATTATAACATAAGAATGGAATTCGGTGGTTGTTGTTGACAAACCGGTTGTTCATAGCTTCTAATATATGCCAGAAGCGAATTGCCTTTAAGGGGGTAGCCATGTCTGTTTATCTGTTGCTGACGACCTTAACCGATGCCGGCAGGAAGGCCCTTCAGGATGACCCGGAAATCCTGAAAGAAATCAATAAGGAAACGGAATTAATGGGAGTGAAAGTACTCACTCAGTACGCCCTGCTTGGACAGTACGATTTCGTGAACATCGTTGAAGCTCCCAATAATGAGGTCGTTGCCAAGCTCGCTATTCGTCTTAGTGCCAGGGGAACGACACAAACACTGACTCTGGCCGCTATCAGCACCGACGACCTGATTGCGACACTCAAAGAGCGGGAGCAGCCCTGGTAGATATCTCTGGCATTAACGCCGGAGTGGATTGCGGCTGATGATGAAAACCTGTCTTTTCCACCGTCTCAATCCCGGTCTCAATCTCGCCTTGCGTATGTTTCGGCTTTGGGTTAAAATGGAGGCAGCACGAGGTGAAGGGAACTCCGGATGATTAACCTGCCCGTACTGGTACTGAATCAAAGCTACGAACCGCTGGCGGTTTGTCGCGCCCGTCGGGCGGTGGTGCTGGTCTTTGAAGGTAAGGCCGAGATGCTGGAAGACGGCCTCGGCTATATTCACTCCATTTCCAGAACTTATCCCCTGCCCTCGGTAATCCGCCTGGCTCAAATGGTCAAACGGCCCCGCCGTCAGCGCAAGATGTCCCGTTTCGAGATATTCAACCGGGATAAATATACCTGCCAGTACTGCGGACTGAAAACCCGGAATCTAACACTGGATCACGTAATTCCGCGCTTTCGGGGCGGGCAGCATACCTGGGAAAACGTCGTCAGTGCCTGCGTCGCCTGTAATCGGCACAAAGCGGGAAGAACGCCCCGGGAAGCCAACATGAAATTGATACAAACGCCGGCGCCGCCGAAAAACAATCACTATTATGCCATTCCGTACCAGTACTTGGATAAGCGCGACGAATGGCGGAAATACCTGCCGCAACACGTTAATTAGTAGGATACCTCGTCTAGCGGCAGTTCCACCCTGGCTTCGGTTTCCAGTTCCACCGTTACCGTTTCCTTGAGGGCATTGCACCCCACCACGATAGCCTCGCCCATGTTGGTGGAAACGCGCTGTCCCGTCTTGGGCATTTTTCCCTTTATGTTGCGGTACTGCTCGCCTTCGTAAGCCAGACAGCACATCAGACGACCGCATACCCCGGATATTTTCATCGGGTTAAGCGGCAGGTCCTGCTCTTTAGCCATCTTGATGGAAACCGGCGAAAACTCCGTGAGGAAACTGGAACAGCAAAGCGGACGGCCGCACCTCCCGAAGCTCCCCAGCAGTTTGGCTTCGTCACGGGTTCCCACCTGGCGCAGTTCCACCCGTATCTTGAATCTACCGGTCAGGCGTCGTACCAGGTCGCGGAAGTCCACCCGTTCCTCGGCGCTGAACAGGAAGGTCAGGCGGCTGCTGTCGAGGTTATATTCAGCGGAAAGCAGCTTCATCGGTAGCCCCAGTTCCGCTATCATCTTGCCGCATTCCACAAAAGCTTCTTTGGCTTTTTCTTCCAGGTCATGCGCCTGCTGAATATCGTCCGGTTCCGCTTTACGCAGTACCGGGCTCAGGTTTTCCTCTTGTTCGCTATCCTCGGTTTGTCCCGGGATGAGAACGACCTGTCCCAGTTCGGTACCGCGACTGGTCTTCACCACTACGGTATCGTGTATTTCCAGTTCCAAATCACCGGCATCGAAGTAATAAACCTTGCCGGCTTTTTTAAACCGTACACCTGCTATATTTGCCATATTATCCTGTTATCCGGGCAGCTGTTTTTCCGGTCATGCCCGGTTCCTTTCCCGCAATATCGAGCATCAGTACCTCCAGCACCAGACGCGGGTTGGCGTTCCGGGCAAGCTGCTCGGCAGCGGTGCGGATGCTCTTTATTGAAGACGTTATTTGTTTCAGCCGGTATCTTCCGGCTATTTCCATTATCTCATGTTTTCGGTCGATACTGGTAATCAGGTCATTACACTCCAGCCTGGCGAGTAAAACGTCGCGCCAGAAATCGCCCCATAACTCCAGTGTATCGTACACTGCCGCCCGGTTCCGGGTGAACTGGGACGCCATGCGGTTAACGGCGTCGAAGCGCTCGGTATAACTTGAATCCAGAACGGCTAACATCATGTCCAGGCTCTCGTTGCGATGTTCCAGTAACGATTCATCCGCGGCGGCGGCCAGGGCCCAGCCGAGACAACCGCGGGATAAGCCCGCCAGCAGCCTGGCCCTTTCTTCGGGACTACCCGGGTTGGTAGTTAAGACCGTGGTGACATCGTTCGTGGACATCGGTCTTAACTCCAGTCGCTGACAGCGTGAAACCACGGTTTCCGGCAGCAGTTTGTCGTTGACCGATAACAGGATAAAGGTCACGCCCCCGACCGGTTCCTCAAGGGTTTTCAGCAGGCAATTGGCGGCATCCACCGACATCAGTTCGGCGCCATTGATGATGAACGCCTTGTGCTTGCCCTCGAAAGGCGGCAGGCTGGCGGTATGCTGTAGTTCCTTGATCTGATCGATGCTGATTAACTTGGCTTCGGCGGATTCGCTGTTTTTCAGCAGACCGATTACCTGGACGTCGGGATGGTTCGCGGCCTGAATCTTGCTGCACGAGGAGCATTCCTGACAGGGCGGGTCGGCTTGCTCGCAATTCAGCGCCATCGCCAGGTCAACCGCCAGGGTTGTTTTACCGACGTGCGCCGGTCCCACCAGGAGATAGGCGTGCGCCAGCACACCCGTTTCCAGGCTGCGCTTTAGTAAAGTAACTATCTGGTCTTGACCTGTTACCTGCCACATCGGGAATCTCCTCGCTAGATGACGTCACACCGGGTCAGGTCTTCCAGGGTTTCACGACGGCGTATCAGCCGCGCTTTGCCGTCCCTGACAAAGACGATTGCCGGGCGTAAGGTAGAGTTATAGTTGCTCTGCAACGGGATAGCGTAAGCGCCGCAGCCGGCTACAGCCAGTATATCACCGGTAACAATATCCGGCATACCAATGTCCTGAATCAGGACGTCGCCTTGTTCGCAGTATTTACCGGCAATGGTGACCTCGCCCGTTTCTCCGGCGGTAATCCGGTTAGCCACCAGGGCTTCCTGACGGGCGCCGTACAACGGCTGACGGATGTTATCCCCCATACCTCCGTCCACGCATACATAGCGCCGGATACCAGGTATGTCTTTTATTACCCCCACACGGTAAAGAGCCACTCCGGCACGACCGACGATAGCCCTGCCCGGCTCTATTATCAGCCCGGGTAAAGGGATATCATACTCGCGGCACCGATTCTTAACCTCATTGCTGATTACCTCGGCCCAGGCGGAGATGGAAGGCGGGTCGTCACTGACCGTATACCCGACGCCGTAACCGCCGCCGACACTCAAAACCCTGATTTCGTAATTATGTGTTTGCTTAATCGCGGCGGCATAACCTAGCGTTACCTCGATGGCTTTCCGGTAAGGTTCCATTTCGAAGATGCCGGAGCCCAGGTGAAAATGCAGTCCGTCGAGGTTCAGATTGGGACTACCGAGAACTCCGGCTACGGCTTCGTCCCAGCTGTCCCGGGGAAATCCGAATTTGGAGTCGGCGATACCGGTATTGTTGTACTTGTGGGTATGAGGGTCAATGCCCGGCGTCAGGCGCAGGAGGATATTGACCTTCCCGCCGCCGGCTATATCTATCAGCATGCCCAGCTCGTGCATATTATCCACCACGATGTGTCCGATACCGGAACTGACGGCGGTTTCCAGTTCTTCCGCCGATTTATTATTTCCGGGGAAATGGACACGGTCCATCGGAAAGCCCACCGAACGCGCAATACCGAGTTCGCTGCCGGTCACCACGTCCAGGTCGAGCCCCTCTTCCTTAACAAGCTGCAGCATCGCCCGGGCCGTAAAGGCCTTGGCGGAATAGCAGACAGTGGTATCGGGATAGCATCGGCCGAATTCCCACCTGAAAGCCGCACATTGACCGCGTAAATCAGCCTCGTCGAACACGTACAGGGGCGTACCGAATTCCTCTGCCAGCGTCACGCTGTCGCACCCGCCGATTAGAAGGTGGTCTTGTCCGTTCACTTCCGCGGTCAACGGGAATACCCTTAGTCTCGCTACAGATTGCCGGGTAGTCATGATTTCCTCACTCCATAATGTTAACAGCGCCTAGGTTTGAAGTCAATGCACGGCGTTCCCCGGGCAATCCTTGCCCGAAGGCTGTCTCGGGTGTAAAATGGGTGTGTATCCTCACTCGGTATGCCACGTCCTCTTTGGGCAATTATCCCCTCTGAAAACGCGGGTATCGGTTGTAAGAAACATCAGATGAACAAGAGACCGGACGATATTTCAGACTCAAATTCAGAATTCGGGGAAAACGAAGTACGTCAATACTCCGGCCGCCGTTTCAGGACATTCGCTTCCTTCAGGAATCCGATGTACCGCCTGTATTACTATTCACTGGTCGGGCACTGGGCGCCGATGAATATGCAGATGGTCACCCGGTCGTTGCTGATTTATCGCCTTACCGGTTCCGGGGCGCTGCTGGGATTGATGGCCCTGGCGGGAGCTTTGCCACTGCTTTTTCTTTCTCTCTATGGCGGCGCCATCGCCGACCGCGTTAACAAAAAGAAGGTATTGATTTACGGGCAGCTGGCATCCGCCCTGGTAACTTTTGCCGTGGCGCTGGCGCTGTCGCTCGGGTTTCTCAGTAAAGATATCCCCGGTTCCTGGTGGATTCTCATGGTCACCAGCTTTCTCCAGGGAATCGTCATGGGCCTGATGATGCCGTCCCGGGCGGCTTTCGTACCGGAAATCGTCAGCCAGGAAGACCTGATGAACGCCATCTCCCTGAACAACATGGGGATGAACCTGTTCAGAATCGTCGCCCCGGCGTTCACCGGATTTATCATTGATGCCTGGGATTTTGCTGCCGTTTACTATATAATGGGCGCGCTTTATATTTTAGCCAGTATTTTCCTGCTGCCTATCCGGAATACCCGTACCATCGTGGAAAGGGTGGAAAGCACTTTTCATGAAATTGCCGAAGGTCTCCGTTACGTCAGGCATGAGAGAATTATATTCCTGATATTAATGTTTACCCTGTCATGCACCATACTTGGGATGCCTTTTAACATGCTCCTGCCCATATTCACCGAAGATATTCTTGACGTAGGCGCCAGCGGCCAGGGTCTTGTAATGGCGGTATCCGGTATCGGGGCTATCGTGGTATCTTTCGTCCTGGCGTCGATGTCCAACAAGAAACGCGGCATACTGATGCTTTTAAGCGGCATAATACTGAGTATTTCTCTGGTCGTTTTTTCCTTTAATACTATCTGGATACTGTCTCTGGTTACAGCGGTTTTCATCGGCCTGGGACAGACGGGGCAGATGGCAATCGGCATGACTCTTATCCAGTATTACGTAGACCCTGTATATCGCGGGCGCGCCATGAGTGTCCAGATGCTTGGCTTCGGTATGTCCAGTCTCGGGGCGGTTTTCGGTGGGGTAATGGCGGAGACACTGGGTGCCGAATGGTCGATAGGCGGACTGGCGATGGTTCTCGGCGTGGTCAGTACCCTGATTTTGATTTTTTCCCCACGACTGAGAACATTGGACTAGACTTAATAACATTGACACGGTTACGCGGCATCCCTAGAATGTATATTATTAGCAGGGGTGGGGAATATTGTACGAGAAAACGGTTCTTGACAACGGATTAAGAGTGGTGACTGCGGCTATGCCGCATACGCGGGCTGTTTCCATCGGATTTTTCATCGGGACGGGCTCCCGTTACGAAACTGATTCACAGGCCGGCATCTCCCATTTTATCGAGCATCTTTGTTTTAAGGGCACGCCAACGCATCCCAGCGCTGCGGATATCAGTGCCGTCATCGAGGGCGTGGGAGGCATGATTAACGCCGGTACGGACCGCGAGCTGACCATGTACTGGTGCAAGGTGGCCCAGGACCACTTCAACACCTCCCTGGAAATACTGGTGGACATGCTGCTCAATTCTGTCTTAGACCCCGCTGAGCTTGAAAAAGAAAGACAGGTAATCATCGAAGAGATAAACATGTCTCTCGATTCCCCCCAGCAGAGGGCGGTAATGCTTATCGACGGACTGCTCTGGCCGGAACATCCCCTGGGAAGGGATATCGCCGGAACCAAAGAATCGGTTTCCGGGATAAAACGGGAGATGATATTCGACTATCTTGCCGGTTATTATCAGCCTGACAATGCCGTACTTGCCATCGCCGGAGATATTCCTCATCAGGAGATAATCGATACGGCGGTGAAAGCTACCGGTATCTGGAAAGGTAAAAGGACGGGTGCCGACTACCTGCCTTTCCGGGAAAAAGTTGCCCGGCGGGTGAAAATAGAAAAAAGGGATACCGAGCAGACCCACCTGATGATAGCTTTACCCGGTATATCTATCTACCACCCGGACCGTTTCAAGCTTAATCTACTGAATGTCGTCCTCGGTGAAGGAATGAGCAGTCGCCTGTTCACCGAAATCCGCGACAATCTCGGTCTCGCCTACAGTATCAACAGCTTCAACGAGCATCTCCAGGATACCGGCGCCGTTACGGTTTCCGCCGGCGTCGATACCGGAAACCTGAAGATTGCTATCCAGGCTATCGTCAACGAGCTGGCACGGCTGAAGGAGCCTGTTCCCGAAAAAGAACTGATTAAAGCCAAGGAGTTCTCCAAGGGCAGGTTGCTGTTGAGGCTGGAAGACAGCCGCAGCGTATCCGGCTGGCTAGGCGGTCAGGAAATCCTTACCGGCGAGATGTTTACCGTTGACCAGGTAATATCAATAATTGACGCGATTACCGCCGGGGAACTTCAGGAAATAGCTAATGAATTAATGATAGGCGACCGGATAAGAGTGGCGGTTGTGGGGCCGGTCGACCCGGACGAACCTTTGGAAGATTTGCTGGTTTTATAGGTTTAGCCATCCGAAGCAAGCCTGTTCCAGGTTATTTCGTATATTGTTACC